>JAJZVE010000194.1 GCA_021845835.1 Pseudomonadota bacterium
ATCGCTCGATGTTGTCCGGCGTGATCGCGCGGATGAAGGGCGTGCCGTCGCCGCTGGAGAACACCACGTTGCCGGCTGCCGCCGCCTTCTTGAAGCCGGCAACGCCGATGTCGACCTTGTATTCGTCGTCCCAGTAGGTCGGGCTGATCTTCCGGCCGCGGATGCCGCCGTTCCTGTTGATGTAGTCAACGGCATGCTGCCAGCCGGCCTGTTCGACCGTGCCGGTGAACGAGAGAGGGCCGCTGAGCGGCAGCGGGATCGAGAAATCCAGATCGTCCGCACACGCCGTTCCCGCGGTCCAGCAGCCGGCCAGCAGGCCGGCGACAAGTGCGACGGCTTTCAGCGGAATGCGCATGACGTCCTCCCCTTGCGGTTGGTCATCGCAGCGTCGCCGGGTTGCGCCGCAGCGCCCGCAGCGCCAACCCCGCAATCCCCTGCGGCTCGAACATCAGAAAGCCGACGATCAGGATGCCGAACGTCATCTCCCGAAGCGGCGAGAGAATGCCGGCAACATCGAGCGTCATGCTGCGGCTCATCAGGTCGAGGCCGCCGCGCAATGCCTCGGGCACGAGCGTCATGAAGGCGGCACCGAGAATCGAGCCGAGGATGGATGCGCGGCCACCGACGATGGTTGCCGCCAGGAAAAACACGGATACCGGCAGCGTGAACTGGTCCGGATTGACGATGCGCAGGAACGTCGCCGTCAGCGCACCGGCCACGCCGGCGCAGGCGGCGCCGATACCGAACGCAAGCAGCTTGGTGCGCACCACGTCGATGCCGAGAACCTGCGCGGCATAATCGCGCTCGCGTACGGCGATGAAGGCACGGCCGATGCGCGTGCGGAAGAGGTTACGGCCGGCGAGGCAGATCAGCGCCGCCAGCCCGGCCGCGACGTAGAAGAACCCGTGGTCGCGCAACCCGAACATATCGGCCCGCGGCAGGCTGAGCCCGCGGTCTCCACCCGTCATCTGCGTCCATTGCTGGAAGATGAAATAGAGCGAGTACTGGGCGGCAAGCGTCGCGATCGCCAGAAACACGCCCTTGATGCGCAGCGACGGGATGCCAAACAGCAGCCCCGCCAGGAACGCCGCGAGAGCGCCCGCGACGACGTTCAGCGCCAGCGGCGTGCCGAGCCTGAGCAGCAGCAGCGCGCTGACATAGGCGCCGACGCCGAGGAATGCGGAATGCCCGATGGACAGCAGGCCGGCATAGCCGACCGTGATGTTCAGGCCCACGGTCGCCACGATATTGATGGCGACGAGCGTGCCCATGTACAGCGCGTAAGCGCTCACGAACCACGGCAGTACGAGCAGCGCCACGGCCAGTCCCGTCCAGGTCAGCGTCTCGGTCAGCGGGTGCGGGAGTCCGCAGGCGCCGGCAGCGCGTCCGGCGGTGGAGGTCGCGTCAGATCCGTTCAACGCGCGCCTCCCCGAACAATCCGGTCGGCCGGACCAGCATCACCGCCAGAACGATCAGGTACGGCAGGAAATTCTGCCAGTCGGTGCCAAGATAGGCGCCGACGATCGTCTCCAGCCAGCCGATCAGGATGCCGGAGACCAGCACGCCCTCGATGTTCGTCATGCCTGACAGGATCACCACCGCGAGCACGTTGAGCGCCACCACGCCGAGTTGAGGCGTCACGCCGTTGAGCGCGCCGGCGGCGATGCCGGGCAGCGCCGCCAGCACGCCGGCAAGCGCCCAGGTGAGGGCGAACACGCGACGCACGTCAATTCCGAGGCTTTCCGCGGTCGCCTGGTCCGAGGCGGTGGCGCGGATCGCAAGGCCGGCGCGCGAAAGGCGGTAATACAGGATGAATGCCACGGCACACAGCACGACGGCCGCGAAGCTCCAGGCGAGCTTGCCGGGAATGAGAATGTCGCCGAGGAAGATCGGGCGGGTCGGCAGGAAGTCCGGCAGCATCATGATGTCGGGCCCCCAGATCAGGCCCGCCGCGCCGCGGAGGATGCTGCCGACGCCGAGCGTGATCATCACCAGTACCACGGCCGGTTGCCCCAGCATGGGGCGCAGCAGGGCCCGCTCGATCAGCAGCGCGAGCAGCGCGGAGCCTGCGACCGCCGTCAGCACCGCAAGCGGCCAGCCCAGATGCAGCTGCGCGATCGCGGCATAGAACATGTAGGCGCCGAGCATCATCATCTCGCCCATCGCGAAATTGAAAATGCCGCTCGCCTTGTAGATGATCACGAAACCCATCGCCGACAGAACGTAGATTCCGCCGGAGGCGATGCCGACCAGGCTGTATTCCAGAAGCTGCCCCATGCCGTGCGCTCAGGCCGTGCCGAGATAGGCACCGATCACGCCGGGATCGCGCTGCACGGCCTGCGGCGCGCCGGCGGCGATCACCCGGCCGAAATTCAGCACGGCGACGTGATCCGACAGGCCCATGATCAGCTCCATGTCATGGTCGATCAGCAGCACGGTCGTACCCCGTTCGCTGACGAAGCGCCGGATGTAGCCGGCCATCGCCGCCTTCTCGGGCGCGTTCATGCCGGCCGCCGGCTCGTCGAGCAGTAGCAGGCGCGGTGCCGTCACCAGGGCGCGGGCCAGATCCACGCGCTTCTGCACACCGTAGGGCAGTCCCGACACCGGCCGGTCGCGAATCTCGCGCAGATCCAGGAGTTCGAGCAGATCGCGGTCGATGGCGCGCGCCAGAGTGTCCTCCTCGCGCTTTGCCCGGCCGAGATAGAGCGCAGCGGTGAGCAGGTTCGCGCGCAGCCGGGGATGCGCGCCCACCTTGATGTTTTCCAGCACGCTCATGCCGGGAAACAGCGTCAGGTTCTGGAAGGTGCGCGCCACGCCGAGCCGCGCCCGCGCATGCGCCGGATCGCGCAGGATGTTCCGCCCTGCCAGCGCGATCCGGCCACGGGACGGGCGGTAGAAGCCGGAGATGACGTTGAAGAGGCTGGTCTTGCCGGCACCGTTCGGGCCGATGATCGCGGTGACGCAGCCACTGCGGACCGAAACCGATACGTCCTGCAAAGCGGCGACGCCGCCGAAAGACAGCGTCACGCCTTCGATCGCAAGCAGTTCGTCCGCCGATCGGGGCGGCAAGGCGCGGTCCGATCCTGTGCGGGGCTGCACTTGCCTGCGATCCAACGAACGGTTCCTCTCGTTGCGCTATGGCCAAACGCATTGGGCCGCAATCCGCAGGCGACGGATGCAACCGGAGCCGAGGCTAGTCCGCCGGCTCCGGCCGCGGCAGTTTAAGTTCCTGCAAAGCATGGTTGCGTGCTGCGGAAAGCCACCTGCGCGTTGCCCTGCTAGGCTTGCCGCGGATTGCGGCGCCATGCGGCCCGGCAAGGGACCGGACTGCGCCCGCGGCAAGGGGAGGAGCGCATCTCGCATGATTCCCGTCGGTCAGTTCCGGATCACGCGGATCGAGGAGATCCTGCTGGCCGAGCCGTCGAGCCTGTTCGCGGAATGGCGGCCGGAGATCGCTGCCGAGCATCGCGACTGGCTGACCAGGAGTTTCTATGATCCGGACACCGACTGCTTCGTGACCAGCATCCACAGTTGGCTGCTGCAGACGCCGCGGCATACGATTCTGATCGACACCTGCGGCGGCAATGCCAGGCTGCGTCCGGCATCGCCCCGCTTCGACCGGCTCGATCAGCCGTACTTGCAGCGACTCGCGGCGGCCGGTGTGCAACCGGACGACGTGGACATCGTCATCAACACGCACCTGCATATCGATCATGTCGGCTGGAACACCAGGCGCGACGGCGACGCCTGGGTGCCGACATTCCGCAACGCGACGTACTTCCTGTCGCGTATCGAGCGGCATCTGCGCGATCCGCGCGAGGGTGCCGCCCACCGGCCGCCGGCGACGCATCTGCCGTTCCTCGACAGTGTCCAGCCGATCCTGGACGCCGGCAAGGCCGTGCTCCTGGCAGGCGATGAGAAACTGGCGGAGGGGATCGACCTGATGCGGGTGCCGGGGCACGCGCCAGGCCAGTTTGCGGTGCGCGTTCGCTCCGATGGCAACGAGGCGCTGTTCATCGCCGATGTCATGCACCAGCCGCTCCAGGTCTATTTCCCGACCTGGAACAGCAAGTACTGCGAGGATCCCGATCTTGCGCGCCGCACCCGGATCGAGGTCCTGGAGCACTGCGCCGAGCACCGCAGCCTGATTCTGCCCGGCCATTTCGGCGCGCCGCACTGTGGCCGCGTCGAGCGCCGGGGCGACCGCTTCACGTTCGTCCTGTCGGGCGCGATGCCATGAGCGGCGGCGGCCTCAGTTACGTGACCTACGGCCAGCCGGCGCAGGATGCGCTGCTGCTGATCCACGCGCTCGGCGCCGACCTCCGTTTCTGGGAGGAAGCGGGGCCGGCGCTCGGCGCGCGCTGCTTCTGCATCGCCCCCGATCTGCGCGCCGCCGGATCGTCGCCGCAGTCGGATGCGCCCGTGGCGGTGGATCAGCACCTGGCCGATCTGGAAGCCCTGCGCCGCGCGCTCGGCCTCGCGCGCGTCGTTCCGGTCGGCTGCGCGATGGGGGGGCTGGTCGGCGCGTGCTACGCGGCACGGCATCCCGATCTGGTGCCGGCGCTCGTCATGACCAATCCAGGATTGCGCAATACCGATGCGTCAAAGCGGATGCTGCGCGAGCGGGTGGAGGAGATCCGGCGGCGCGGCCTCGGCTTCCTCGTTCCGGCAGCGGTTGACCGCACCTTCATGAACCTGCCGCGCGACGCACGCTATGAACGGCATCTGGCGCGCTACGCGGCCCAGGATCCGAACGGCTACATCCAGTCGGCGCTCGGCTTCGTGGACATCGATATCGGCGGCATCGCGGCGTCCATCGGCTGCCCCACGCTGCTGGTGCCGGGCGAGCATGACATCCTGATGGCCGCGGAGGACGCCGCCATCCTTGCGCGCGTCATGCCGAATGCGCAGTTGCGGCCGATGTCCGGCGCCGCGCATTTCGTGCCGCTCCAGGCGCCGGATCGCTTCGCCGCCGCGGTGTTCGCGTTTTTCGCGGCGCTGCCGGGCGGGAGCCCGTTCGCGCCGGCGGCATGATTGCACGGATCGAGAAGCTGCGGCTCATATTCTACGTCTTTCCGGCCGGCGGCGGCGATGATAGGGCCGGGCCTTGACCGCAGGCACGGAGGCATCGTCGTGGCGATCGGAAAATGCGTGAGCGACCTGGAGCAAGGCGATGTGCTCGGCCCGGTCGAATATACGATCAGCCGCTTCGTCGTGCGTGAATACGCCCATGCGGTCGAGCTGCATCAGGACTGCTTCCAGCATCCGGACGGCGAGATCGCGCCACCGACAATGGTGCATCTCGACAAGCTGCGGCTGTATCGCCACGCCTGTCCGGGGGGCACCGGCCCGCATGCGCGCATCCATATCGAGTACGACGCCACCATCCATCACGAAGTGCCTGCCGGCGAGCGGCTGCGCGTCGATGGCATCGTGACGGAGTGCAGCCGCAGGCGCGGGCGCGACTACATGCACATGGAGATCAGAATGCGCCGCGCGTCGGACGGTCTGCTGCTGATCACCTACCACGACACGGTGATTCTTTCCTACACGGGCGCCGCGTCCGCCACCGGGGAGGCAAGCTGATGAGCGCAGGCACGCCGCTGGCGGAGGGGACAGAGCTGCGCGGCCGCCCTCGCGTAATGACGCGCGAGAGGATGCGCTGGTACGTGGACGCACAGCCCACGGTCGCGCGCGACTCCGGCCGCATCGAGCGTCAGGAAGCGACGATCCACGACGACGACGAGTATGCGAGGTCGCAGGGGCTGCCGGGCATCATCGCCGACGGCATGGTCTCGACCAACTGGATCATGGGGCTGCTGATCGACACGTTCGGTGACGGCGTCGCACGCAAGGGCGCTTTGCGCACGAAATACGTCCGGCCGATCTACGAGAACGACGCCATCGTCTGCCGCGGACGCGTCACCGGCGTCGCGCGCGGCGCCGGCGGCGCCGTGACCTATCGGCTCGATGTCTGGTGCGAGAATGCGAAGGGCGAAGCCGTTACCGTCGGCGATGCGACCGTGATCCTGCCGTGACCGTGGCGGCGACGCTGCGCCGTCAGTGGCCGAGATAGCTGGCGGCCAGCACCTCGGCCGACAGCAGCGAAGCCGCCGGCCCGCTTGCGACGCAGCGGCCGGATTCCAGCATGTACGCATGCTCGCCGATCGCCTCGGCGAGCGCGAGGTTCTGCTCGACGAGCAGGATGGAGACGCCGCCGCAGCGGATCGCCTGGATCGCCGCCGCCACCTGCTCGACCATGACCGGCGCGAGACCCTGCGTCGGCTCGTCGAGCACCAGCAGGCGCGGCCGGGCCATCATCGCACGGCCCAGCGCCAGCATCTGCTGCTCGCCGCCCGAAAGCAGGCCCGCATTCTGCCCGGTCCGCTCACGCAACCGGGGAAACAAATCGAAGACCTCGCCCAGCGCGGCGGCCGTTGCCTCGCCGTGCACCCAGGCGCCCAGCCGCAGGTTCTCCGTCACCGTCATTTCGGGAAAGACCTGCCGCCCCTCCGGCACCTGGACGATTCCGCACCGCACGCGGCGGGCGGCGGAGAGCGCGGTCACGTCCTTTCCTTCCAGCGTGATCGTGCCGCCCCGGCACGCGATCAGACCAGAAATGGCGCGACAGAGCGTCGATTTGCCAGCGCCATTGGCCCCCAGCACCACCACCGCCGCTCCCGCCGGCACAACCAGATCGAGATCGCGCAGCACCTCCAGCCGGTCGTACCCGGCCCGCAACCCCTCAATGCGCAGCATGGGCAAGGCCCCGGCCGAGATAGGCGGCGATGACCGCCGGGTTGGCCTGGCATTGCTCCGGCGATCCCTCGAACAGCACCCGTCCGCGATCGAGCACGCTGACGCGCGTCGCGAGGCTCATCAGGAAGCGCATGTTGTGCTCGACCAGCAGCACGGTCAGTCCGCGGCCATGAAAGTGGCGGATCACCTCGGCCATGCGGGAAACCTCGGCTTGCGCGAGACCCACGGCCGGCTCGTCCAGCAGCAGCAGCTTCGGGCGCATGCCGAGCGCCAGGGTCATCGCAAGCTGCCGGAGCACGGCGTACGGCAGCTCGTTCGCGACGCGATCAAGCGAGGGGCCGATATCGAGCGCGTCGATCAGGTCCGCCGCCGCCGCGTACCCGGCGCCGGCGACGTGCGCGATGCGGAGATTTTCCCGCACCGTGAGTCCCATGAACACGCGCGTTTGCTGGAACGTCCGCACGATGCCGAGCCGGACCGCACGCTCAATGGACCACGGTCCGTCGGTCCGCCCGTCGAACGCGAGCGTCCCGCCCGTCGGCCGGACCAGCCCGGAGATCACGTTGATCAGGGTTGTCTTGCCTGCCCCGTTCGGTCCGATCAGGCCATGAATCGCTCCCTCCGCCACCTCGAACGAGACGTCGTCGAGCGCCTTCAGGCCACCGAATTGCTGCGACACGCCGCGCACCGAAAGCAGGCTCATTTCGTCTGCACCGGGCCGATGGCGGTGCGCGGGACGAGCGGGGCCGGCCGGCGCCGGACCAGGGCAGTCAGCATCCCCGCGATGCCCTTGGGCGCGAACAGGATGAAGACCAGCAGCAGCACCCCGTATGCCGCGATGCTGAATGTGCTGGCGACACGCAGTGCCTCGGGCAACGCCGTCAGCAGGACCGCGCCCAGGATCGCACCCCACAGCACGCCCATGCCGCCGACCACCACGAACACGACCACCTGAAAGCCGGTGGACATCACCGAGAAAGTGTCGGGTCCGACGAAGTTCGAGATGGCTGCGAACAGCGCGCCGGCAACGCCGGCGAAGCAGGCGCTGAAGGTGAATGCGGCAAGCCGGGCGAAGCCGACGCGGATGCCCAGCGACTGCGCCAGCAGCGCGTCCTCGCGCACTGCGAGGCAGGCCGCGCCGACCGGGGCACGCAGAAACGCGAGGGAAGCGAAATACGTCACCGCGAGCGCAAGCAGCGTCACCACCAGATTGTTGC
>JAJZVE010000195.1 GCA_021845835.1 Pseudomonadota bacterium
TCTGGGCTCGCGGTCATAGACCGCACGAAGAAGCCGGACACATGACCGCAGTCGAACCGCCCCCATGCTTCTCTGCGACGCCACCTTGAACCCCGCGGGCCGTCCACACATGTCGCGCTGGGCGCGGAGCCGTCGCCGACCTTGTGAAAGCGGCCTCCGGCATCGATCACGCCGAGGCTGCCGTCGTGCACGAGCGATTTCAATATCGAAATAAACATTGCGCCCGTTCGGTTCGCGTCTTTCCATATGCCAACGGGAGATTGGCTCGTCCGACACAATGATATCGCCAATGAGCCACGGTTCGCAACCGTTCATGGTCCGTTGGCCGGATCAGCCGCTTCTCGTTCTACTCGATCCGCGTGAGGCCTTAGGGCCTGATAACGGGCGCGAAGACGCCGGCACCGAGCAGCACTGAACGTCCGCTTCCGGGATCACTCGAAGGGCCGTTCAACGGCAGCCGTGGGTCAGGGTGAACTTTGGCTGCGCGACGGCAAGGCTGAAGCGGCCCTCGATCCATGGCCCGGGCTGGGCGGGGCAGTGCAGCACTGCGCCATTCCGCTGTCCCACCCTCGGGTTTTGGTGTCCGCCCCCGTGGTACCGTGATCTCGAGCGGGCCGAACGAGCCGAGGATTTGCCGATGACGGGTACCATGGCGATATCCGACGGCCGCCTCGCCACCCCGGCGGTATTGCCCCCGCCCGAGCGCCATCGTCAGCTCTTCCTCAAGCATGATCCTTGCCATGCTCCAGCACCATCCGGACCGCTCGCTCCCGCACCTCAGGCGAATACCGTACCGATGTCTGCCACTTTTCCATTGCTCCATCCTCAATAGTTGGAGCCTCAGGGATTCCCGGCGCGGTTCATTTCAATGAAACCGCCGATCCGATCCCGGACGCCTGTCTCGATCGGGCCGAACCACGCCGTCGCGTCAAACAAGCTGGTTCTCGTTGACCCCGTGCTATTCTTCTCCATGGCGTGATCTCCATCGGCGCTCGAACGTCGAATCTGGTGGTTGAACTCACCTTGGCATTACGCCACCCAGAATTTCCACACACTTCAAGACGCCACCAAAACCAGCGCTACCACCGTCAGCCAGGACCGCTACCGCGCTGCCCTTGCCGGACTCGAACACATTTTCACCCTCATTACTATCCCAAAGCGTTGAACAGCCCTCACTGCGGCAGTAGCTGGGCGTCTCTGTCACGGTGAGTCGAATACTATGACGCGGTGAATGTGACGATTGCGGGTCCTGCTGCCATCGGGCGCACGCCGTCGTCCGGCTACGGATCGGGGACAGGTGCCAACTGACGCACTCTGACGCTTGCCGGGCCTAGCGCCTCCGCGAGGCAGGCGACGACCATGTCGTGCAGCGAACCTGCATAGATATCGGCGGCCACGGCAGCACGCAGCCTGTCGTCACTCACCATGTTGGTGGGCCAAAATCCGACAAGAATGCAAACCGACGGGCTGCGTGCCCGCAGCCGACGCACGGTGTAGCGCAGATCGGAGGATGTGCCGGCAATGCCGGAATAGGTCAGGCAGACCATCTGCACGCCCACGATGTCGAGCGTGTCGGCCGCACGCAGGCTGACGGCTTCATGCGTCAAGACGCTGGCGCCGATCCCGCGCTTGCCGAGCAGCTGAGCGAGCATCGCCGACGCCAGATCATCGAGCGGGCCGCGGCCGGCCACGCACAGCACCGCGGAAGCGGCCTGCCAGTCCGGCGACAGGCCGACCGGTTCGCCCAGCCCGGCAGGCGGCCCGGGCTCGCGCGATTCCGACGTTGCCTGCAGATCTGACGGCAGCCTCGCCGGTCCCGCGGCACTCAGAAGCGTATCGCTGTCGTCATGGTCGCCGATTTCCTCCAGCAGTCCCTGCACCCCGGCGATGATCCGAATGGTCTGCGCCTCGGTCAGCACCCCGCGCTCGATGTCGATTGTGGCCAGTCGCAAGCCGGGGATCGCGACCTCATCGTAGTATGCCGACAGCGTACGCGACTTCAGCAGCTGCTCGGCGTCGTCTTGCACTTCGTCCAGTCGGCCTGCCAGCATCCGGTTGTAGAAGCTCTCTACCGGCGTCAACGCTGAACGGTCGCCGAGCAGCACGTCGAGGAACTTCAATCGATCCACATGGCGGCCCAGAATGACCAGACAGAGTGTGAGCGGCATCGACAGGATCAGCCCGACCGGCCCCCACAGCCAGCTCCAGAAGATCGCCGCGACCACGACGGACAGCGGCGACAATCCGGTGCTGTGCCCATATGCCATCGGCTCGATCACCTGGCCTATCACGCCCTCGCTAACCACGAACAGGGTCCCCGTCCACAGCAGCATCGACCAACCGGGATCGACTGCCGCGGCGAGCGCAAGCGGTAGCGCGGCCGCGAGCCACGGGCCGATATACGGAATGAAGCGCATGAGGATCGCCATGATGCCCCACAGCACCGCGCTCGGCACGCCGATGACGAACAGACCGAGGCCGATCATGCTGCCGAATGCAGTGTTCAATGCCAGCAGGGTCAGGAAGTACCGGCTCAGGCGGTGCCCGGCCTCATCCATCGCGTTCATCGTCCGGTGCAGGTCGCCGGTGCCGAGCATGCGGATCAGTCGGTCGCGCAGATCCTCGGGCCGCAGCAGGATGAAGATCGCCACCACCACCACGATGGCCGTGGTCATCAACGGCGACAGGATCGGCGTGAGGACGCGCCTGGCCAGCTTCATCAACGACGGCTCCGGCTGATGGACCTCCACCGGGATCGGCTTCGCGGCCGCGTTGGTGGGTGCCGCGGCGGACGCTGCACTGCCTGTCGTGCCGGCGCTCGCCGGCGCGCCGGCCGACGCGTGGCTGTCGCGATTGATTTGGCTGCCCATGCTCCCGACGAAAGCGGAGAGGCGGCCAAACGTCGCGCTCTGAACGGCATCGACCTTCTGCTGGATGGTGTCCGTATAACGCGGGATGTCGCCGGCAAGATCGGCGACCTGGGTGCCGATCAGGCCGGCGGTGCCGAGGATGACGCCGAGCGCCAACAGCACTGCGAGTACTACCCCCGGCACCCGCCCCAGCCCGGTGCGGCGGAGCAGTTTCACAAGCGGGGCGAGCAGGAACGACAGCAGCACCGCCAGCGTGATCGGGATCAGCACGTCGCGGGCGATCGACAGCGTGGCGACCGCCACCACCACGCTGATCAGCGTCATCAGCCCCGAGGTGTCGTTGACTGCAGCTGGCGTTCCTGGTCGCGCCCGTGGCGGCGACAGATCTATCATCAACGTAGCCGTGGTACTGGTGTTACGGGCATCGGCGAACCCATTCAGCGGTGCAAGGCCGTGCGTTTGGCGTGGTCATCGTTCAGAAGCCAGAACGTCGCGATCTGGCGCGCGGCGGACAGATCCGCGCGCGCCAGATACGGGCTGGTGCGGCCGCTCCCGGGCAGGCTGGCATCGACGGGAAAGCCATGCCCGATCGCGGGCAGCGTCCAGATCTCGACGGCGGGCGGTCGATCGGGCCGGCCCCAGGTCCGATGCCGATGCCCCGATGCCACGTTGTCGGTCCTCGGCGCCGTATCCTGGCCATGCAACTCGCCCCATTGCGCCGCGAGTATTTCGGCGTTCGCCGGATCAACCGTGCGATCTCGGCCGCCTTGCCAGATCGAGACGCGTGGCCACGACCGTCGTGAACGGGCCTGCGTCACTGCACGGACGTCGCCAGCGAGCGCCTGCCGCGACCGCGACATGTTCGCCCGTCGCATGTGAAGCATCGCTGCGACCTGCGTTTGCGCGCAGCCGACCGGCATGCCCGCGACAATGCCCCCCGCAGCGAACACCGCAGGGTATGCGGCGAGCATCGCAGCGGCCATGCCGCCGCCGGCAGAAAATCCGACAATGTAGATTCGTCTTGGGTCGGACCCATAGCGTGCGACCGCGACTCTCAGCATCTGGCGAATCGACATCGCCTCGCCGCCGCTCCGGCGGACGTCATCAGGGCGGAACCAGTTGAAGCAGCGGCCACGGTTGTTCGCGTGAACCTGTTCGGGCACCAGCAGCGCGAACCCCAACTCGTCCGCCAGCGCGAGCCAGCCGGACGCGTTGGCAAAGGCTGCGGCATCCTGGCCGCAGCCGTGCAGGACGACGACCAGCGGCCGGCCCGCGGGCAACCGGGCGCGGGCATGAACCAGCATCCTCAATGCGCCGGGATTGGAGCCGAACCCGACGACTTCCGACACGCAACCTGCCGACATGCGAGCCGCCGACACCGGCCGATCCACCAACGCCCGCTTCGAGACGCGGGCGGCATCCTTTACCAGCGCCGCGGCCTGCCGCCGCGCGACTTTGGTGGCGCGGGAGTGGCGTGCGATAGCGTTAGCCCCACCCAGCCACATGCGCATGAATGGGGTCTTTCCAGTCAACCTTTTCGACAAGACACTCACCTCACGTCTGCAACACCTTCTTGTCCGCACCAACGGCCGGCTTGGTGCACTGTCTGTCTCACCGCGTGAGCTGTCTGATAGCGTGACTATCATCCGATCATATGCTTCAATCCGATCGGCTGTTGCTCTTTAAGCGAATGTATCTGTGATATTCTCAGACATGGGCACGCTTGGGCAGGTTGCGATCAATCACCGCCGAGCGCCGATGGATCTGCCATGGCGTCGAGCCAGACATCGGGTGGGGCACTCAAGCGCGCGCTGCGGATGTGAACGCAGCCGTCCCACATAGTAGCGCGCGTGCGGAATGCTATTTCCGGACGGAATCCTTCAGACCGCCGACCGTATTCTGCACCCTGCCCTCGATCTTGCTGGCACGTCCTTCGGCTTGCAGCTTGGCATCGCCGACGAGTTTACCGACGGCCTCTTTCACGGCGCCCTTGATCTCTTTCGCCAATCCAGCCACGCGATCCTTGTCCATCAGCCGGCTCCCGTTACGATCTCTGCTAAGGCTTTGCACGAAACCCGGTGCGGCTCGTTCGCTGTCGATCGCTATACTGGATCGTGTGATCCGGCCGGCCGAGACCTTAATAATTAGCAGGGCCTCACTTCCCATAGAAGGCTCGGAAACTACGCATTTCCGGCGCTGCGTACTCGCCCCCTGAATGCCGCGCCGGGGCGGGTGTCTCGAGGAGGCCTATCGCACTTCATCAAAGAGTTCGACGATGCGGTCGCGGCATACCCCGGCGCGGCGACCAGCTCAGCCGCCACCTGCGGCTCCGATGTATATAGGGCACACATACACGCTCCGACGCCCGCGAGAGGCCCGCCAGGCCACGGCCCGAGCGTTCCGCGAAGGGCGTGGCGGGCGTCCGGTTCGGCATGCCTTCACGCGCACGCGCGCCGGCGCGACGCGCTCATCCGCGCGATGCCGAGGGCGGCGCATATGCCAACTCGGCGAGCTCTTCGAATGCGGAGATCAGTGGCTCGGTCCGGACTTCTCCGGCCGTGACCCTCGATCCCTCTTGCTCGGCAAGGCTGTCCAGCATCCGGGCAACGCATCGCCGAATTGCCGGATTCCGAATCCGACTGAAGCTATCGGCGATCTGGTCGATATCGTCATATTGGCGCATGTCCACGGCGGCCTGCCCGACGCCGCCGGCGGCGCGACCGCCGACCGGACACCCGGTTTCGGCCTTTGGCGCCTGTGGCGAGGACGCCGGATCCGTGTAAAAATAGGCGAGGTCCACGCCGAGCGCCTGCGCTAACCGGAACAGGTCCGCTGGTGCGACATGCTGTATGCCGCGCTCGTAGGCGGCGATCCCTCTATCTGGCACGCGCAGTGTCATCGCCAGCTGCCGGCGGGAGAGTCCAATTTCCGCGCGCCGTGCCGTGATCTGCCCGCCGATATGGGCGTCGAGAGATGCGGCCTGCAACGATACTATGTTGCGCAGACGGCCTTTTCTGTCATCCATGTTCCATACCCCACCTATTGACGGCACGCGCGAAGCGAGCGGTCGAGCCTGCAATCTGGCAGACCCGACCGCTCGCCGGACAGCCTCGGAAATTACTCATGCAGCGCGGTGGCGGCGCACGCCATCGCGCTACTCCATCGTCGTCGAGCGCGTGGTCTGCGTGGTCGTGGTCATGGGCGCGCCCAGCATTGGCGGCGTCGGCTCCGCCGCGGTCGCTGTGGTCGAGGTGCTCGTATGTTCCGTCGTCGTCGTCGCAGTGTCCGGCGAACCGCCACCGCAGCCGGCGAGGACCAGGACGGCCGCGCTCATCCACGTGGCAAGCAGAATGCGTGTCGCGGTGGTCTTGTTCGATCGCATGATGTCCTCCGGTTCATTTCGTAGTCGAGTATTAAGACGTTGTGTCGGTCGTGGTGCTAGTGTGTGGCACAGGTGTAATCGTGGTAGTGCTGGTGGACTGCCTGACCGCACCGTCTTCGCTGCCATAGGTCGTCTTCCGCGATTGCGACGTATTCCCGGCCGCATCGACGCTGCGGCTGGTTTCGGTCGTGCTCAGCGTGCCGCTCGGCGACGGCATGACCGGCGTCCACGTCATCGCGGTAGGCTGTAGCGTATGGGCGGTGGATGTTGTGGTCGTCGTCTGCGCGTTCGCGCCAGCCGTCGCCAGTGCGAGGCCGGCGCCGAGCGGCGTGATAACCTGAATGCGGTTCATGGATTCTTTCCTGCTTTCAGGGTGTTTAAACGTCACCTGGGCGGGTTCCGGTTAACGGGGCGAGAGGTTGATCGTGCTCGGACTGGTGAGACCGCCGACGGCTGCACCCACGCCACCGCCGATCAGCGCGCCACCACCCGGCCCGATGCCGGTCACCGAACCGACAACTGCACCCGTCCCTGCGCCGATCGCAGCACCGGACAGGGCACGGCCTCCCGGCGAATAGCCGCAGCCGCCGAGTAGCAACCCGGCTCCGGCGGCAACGGTGAACCAAGCCAGTCTATACGATCTCATGCTAAAGCTCCTGATGGACGCGCCATGGTCGCGCGTCGGGTCCGCAGCACCTCTGTGTTGGCCGGTAGGCGGGCGTTTGATGCGCATGCCGAGATAGTCGCACTGCTCAACATGGCGACCCGCGAAACGATCATGCAGGACCGGAATCTACGTAGTTCCCAGTGGAATAAATCCGATCTCGCCAATGTGGCCGAGGCTTCCGAGCGCGCGCGATACCGGGCCTTGCAAAGCCGGGGCGCGGCATTGTGGGCTATTTGGCCGGAGTCTTGTCCACCTCGACGGTCTTGGAGTGGGCCCTTCTCAGCGTGCGCCGTGGGCGCAGTCGAAAATTCCTCCCACTATGTCCAAGACGTCACCTTCGCCGAGAACGTTGGCGTCTTGGATTGTGTGGAAATTGCCTGTGGCGGCGTCTCTGGTTTGGGGAGCCTGACGAGGTCAGGCGACGAGATCAAGATGCATTGAGGCAGGAGGTTCTCCGAGGCTCTGCCCACAAGACGCGTTTGGTCAAGGACTACGTGGCCTCGACCGCGGCGCGTCTGACGCTGCATTTCCTTCCAGGCTACGCGCGCTGGAACTGAACCCGGATGAGTTGGTCTGGAGCCATGTGAAGCGCACCGGCGTGGCCAGGAATCCGCTGCGCGAGGGTGAGAAGCTGCGCGATAAGATTGACGCCCAACTCGCCGCCATCAAGCGAGTATCTGGACTCGTGCGCTCATTCTTCCTCGCCCCCAGTGTCATGACTGTTCAACGCTTTGGGATAGTGATTGAGAGCGAGGATGTGGTAGAGGTCGGCAAGCGCGGCGCGGTAGCGGTCCTGGCTGAGGGTGCTGGCGCTGGGTTTGCTGTTCATCAGGATGTTGAAGGCGAAGCTGCGCAATCGGGCGATGACGCCAGGGTTGGTTCGGATCCGGGATCGATCCTCTGCGAAGGTGACGTCTCGGACATAGTGGGAGGAATTTTCGATGCCCCAATGTGCGCGGATGGCCTTGGCGGCGATGGCGGCGGTGAGGGATGTGTTGGCGACGTAGAAGGC
>JAJZVE010000196.1 GCA_021845835.1 Pseudomonadota bacterium
GCCGCCGGTGCCGGGCAGCGGCAGGCCGCGCTCGCGGCCGATCATCATCAGTTTGCGGGCGGTGAAATCGACCGACATGTAGCCTTCCTGGCTGAACAGCCGCATCTTGCGCTCGGTCTTGAGCGAAATCCGGCTCGCCGTGATGGTCGCCACGCAGCCGTTGGCGAAGCGCACGCGGGCGTTGGCGATGTCCTCGTGCTGGCTCGCGACCGGGGCGCCGACCGCATCGACGCTCTCGATCGGGCTGTCCACCAGCGCCAGCACCAGATCGAGGTCATGGATCATCAGGTCCAGGATCACCGACACGTCCGTCCCGCGCGGCTTGAACGGCGCGATGCGGACGCAGTCGAGATAGAGCGGCCGGCGCATCCGCGTGCTGATCGCCTGGTGCTCGGCCGAAAAGCGCAGCAGGTGGCCGACCTGGAGCACGAGGCCGCGCGCCGCCGCCAGCTCCCCCAGCGCCGCCGCCTCCTTGAGCGTGGCGGCGATCGGCTTTTCCACCAGAACGTGCCGGCCGGCCTGCAGGGCGGCGCCCGCCAGCGCGAAATGCGCCTCCGCCGGCGCCGCCACCACGATCGCGTCGCTCGCCGCCAGCAGCGCCTCCCAATCGAGCGCGGGGGCGCCGGTCTCGCGCGCCACGGCGGCGGCGCGGGCCGGGTCGCGGTCATGCACGCCGGCCAGCCACGCCCGCCCGCTCGCGGCGATCTTGAGCGCGTGGAAGCGGCCGAAATGCCCCGCCCCCGCCACGCCGATCCGCAACCCCGTCGCCGCCATGCCCGCGCCTCCCCGCTACCGCACAGCTATCAGGCCGGGCGGCGGCGGCAAATGGGGGCCGGGTTGCGTCGGACGGGGGTTGTCGCCATTCTCCGCCGCCTCCCGCCGGGACACGGAGCCGTTACGTCCACATGCTGTATTTCTCCCGCTTCAAGACCGCGCTGATCCTCGGCGCCTGCGTCCTGGGCGTGCTGCTCTCCATCCCGAACCTGATCGGCCCCACGGCCGGCGGGCTGCCGTGGCGTACCATCCGTCTCGGCCTGGACCTGCGCGGCGGCAGCTACCTGCTCATGGAAGTGGACATGGGCGCGGTGATCAAGGAGCGTCTGGACGGCCTGGCCGACGCCGCCCGCCGGTCGCTGGAGCGGGCGCATGTCCGGCCCTACACGCTCACCATCCAGGCGGCACAGGACCGGCTGATGGTCAGGCCGGGCGATCCGGCGCAGCAGGACGCGGCCGTGGCGGCGCTGAAGGAGCTGCGGACCACCGAGAGCCAGGGCATCGGCGCGCGCCCCGACCTCGACATCGGTGCGACGCCCGACGGGATCGCGGTGGCGCTGTCCGAGACGGCGCTGACCGAACGCGCCAACCAGGCGGTGCAGCAGTCGATCGAGATCGTCCGCCGCCGCATCGACGAAACCGGCGTGGTCGATCCCATCATCACCCGCCAGGGCCGCGACCGCATCGTGGTGCAGTTGCCCGGCATCGAAGACCCGAACCGGATCAAGCAGCTGCTCGGCAAGACGGCGCGGATGACGTTCCAACTGGTGGACGAGACCGCCAACCTCGCCGCCGCGGTGCCCCCGCCGGGGGTGCAGTTCCTGCCGCTCAGCGACAAGCCGGGGCAGAAGATCGCGGTGCGCAAGCGGGTCGAGGTGGACGGCGCGAACCTGACCGACGCGCGCGCCGGGCAGAACCCGCAGACCGGCGAATGGGTGGTGAATTTCACCTTCGACAGCGTCGGCACCCGCCGCTTCGCCGACGTGTCGCGCGCCAATGTCGGCCATCCGTTCGCGATCGTGCTGGACAGCAAGGTGATCAGCGCGCCGGTGATCCGCGAGGCGATCACCGGCGGGCGCGGCCAGATCTCCGGCAGCTTCACCGCCGCGAGCGCCACCGACCTCGCCGTGCTGCTGCGCGCCGGCGCGCTGCCGGCGCCGCTGACGGTGGTGGAGGAACGCAGCGTCGGCCCCGAACTCGGCGCCGACGCGATCCGCGCCGGCGGCATCTCGCTCGCCGTCGGCTTCGTCCTCGTGATCGTGTTCATGGGCGTGTTCTATGGCCTGTTCGGCTGGATCGCGAACCTTGCGCTGGTGTTCAACCTGTTCATCATGCTCGCCATCCTGAGCCTGCTGCAGGCGACGCTGACGCTGCCGGGCATGGCCGGCATCCTGCTGACGCTGGGCATGGCGGTGGATGCCAACATCCTCATCAACGAGCGCATCCGCGAGGAGGCGAAGAACGGACGCACGCCGCTGAATGCGCTGGAAACCGGGTTCCGCCGCGCCTATTCGACCATCATCGACAGCAACATGACGGCGTTCCTGGCGCATGTGATGCTGTTCATTTTCGGCAGCGGCCCGGTGCGCGGCTTCGCGGTGACGATCACCGTCGGCATCGTGACGACGCTGTTCACCGCGACGATGCTGGCGCGGCTGCTGATGGTGCGCTGGTATGCCGCGACGCGCCCTGTGGCGCTGCCGGTCTGAGGAGTGCCGCGATGTTCACGCGACCGACCATGCGCTTCGTTCCGGACGGCACCCGCATCCGCTTCATGCGCGGGCGCTTCCTCGGCATCGCCGTCTCGGCGGTGCTGTCGTCGCTGTCGGTCGCGCTGTTCTTCTATCCGGGCCTCAATCTCGGCATCGACTTCGCCGGCGGCATCGTCATGGAGGTCCATACCGACGGCCCGGCCGACCTGGCGAAGATCCGCGCCGGCCTCACCCAGCAGGGGCTGGGGCCGGCGGGCGTGCAGCGGTTCGGCGCACCGGACGACGTGCTGATCCGGCTGGAGGCGCAGCGCACCGCGCAGGCGACGCAGGCGGTGGTCAACAAGGTCCACGCCGGGCTGGAACAGGCGCAGCCGGGCAGCCGGGTGCTGCGCACCGATGCGGTCGGCCCCTCGGTGTCGGCCGAGCTCTACCGCAACGGCATGCTGGCGCTGGGCATCAGCCTGCTGATGATCCTGGTCTATATCTGGTTCCGCTTCGAATGGCAGTTCGCGGTCGGCGCGGTCGCGACCCTGCTGCTCGACATCACCAAGACCATCGGCTTCCTGGCGCTGACGCGGTTCGAGTTCGATCTGGTGATGGTCGCGGCGATCCTGACCGTGCTCGGCTATTCCACCAACGACAAGGTGGTGGTGTACGACCGGGTGCGCGAGAACCTGCGCAAATACAAGACGATGCCGCTGCGCGAGCTGATCGACCTGTCGATCAACGAGACGTTGAACCGCACGCTGGGCACCTCGGCGACGGTGTTCCTGGCCAGCCTGCCGCTCGCCCTGTTCGGGGGGACGACGCTGTCCGGCTTCGCGTGGGTGATGCTGTTCGGCATCGTGGTCGGCACGTCGTCCTCGATCTTCATTGCGGCGCCAATCCTGTTGTTTCTCGGCGAGCATCGCCTGCGCCGGGATGCGCAGGTGCCGGGCAAAATGGCCAAGGCGACGCCCTAGGTGCCGCTGTCTCGCTATGCGGCGGATGAAATCCTGCCGCGCTCTTGCCGTTGTTTCGCCTGCCGGGCATGGTGCGCCGCCTCAAGCCCGCCTGCCCGCCGCCGGCAAGCCTGAAAGGAAGCGTCTGGATGCGCCTTGCAGTGCTGAAGGAAACCCGCGCGTTCGAAACGCGCGTCGCCGCCACGCCCGACACGGTCAGGAAACTGGCCGGTCTCGGCCTGACCGTCGCGGTGCAGGCCGGCGCCGGTGTCGCCGCGGCCATCGCGGATGCCGATTTCCAGGCCGCGGGCGCCGGGATCGCGCCCGATGCCGCCGCCGCGCTGGCGGGCGCCGGGATCGTGTTCGCGGTGCAGGCGCCGGAGCCGGCGCAGCTGGCGCTGATCCCGCGCGGCGCGCTGCTGGTCTGCATCGCCGGCGCGTTCGGCGACACGGCGCTGGTGCCGGCGCTGGCCGCGGCGGGGATCGATTGCGTGGCGATGGAATTGCTGCCGCGCATCACCCGCGCGCAGGCGATGGACGTGCTGTCCAGCCAGGCCAACCTCGCCGGCTACCGCGCCGTCATCGAAGGTGCCGCGGCGTTCGAGCGCGGCTTCCCAATGATGATGACGGCCGCTGGCACGGTGCCGCCGGCCCGCGTGTTCGTCATCGGCGCCGGCGTCGCCGGGCTGCAGGCGATCGCCACCGCCCGCCGCCTCGGCGCCATCGTGTCGGCGACCGACGTGCGGCCGGCGGCCAAGGACGAGATCAGGTCGCTCGGCGCCAGCTTCGTCGGTGTCGAGGACGAGGAGACGGCGAAGCAGACCGGCGCCTACGCCCGCGAAATGAGCGAGGCGTTCCGCCAGAAGCAGGCTGAGCTGATGGCGACGACCGTCGCCAGGAACGACCTCGTTATCTGCACCGCCCTCGTCATGGGCCGGCGCGCGCCGGTCATCGTCACCGCGCCGATGGTGGCGAGCATGAAGGCGGGCAGCGTCGTCGTCGATCTGGCGTCCGATGCCGGCGGCAACTGCGCGGCGACGCAGCCGGGCGAGAGCGTGCTGACGCCGAACGGCGTGCGCATCCTGGGCTGGCACAACTGGCCGGGGCGCATCGCGGTCGCCGCGAGCAGCCTGTACGCGCGCAACCTGCTGACCTTCCTGACCACGTTCTGGGACAAGGACGCGGCGGCGCCGAAGCTGCCCGAGAGCGATGACATCGTCAAAGGAACATTGCTGACCCGCGGCGGCGCCGTCGTGCATCCGCAGTTCCAGCCGGACAAGGCCGCCTGATCTTCGGAGAGACCGCATGACACCCTCTCAGCTTGCCGACCAGGCGGACGCGCTTGCCGCCCGCGCCGCCGAGCTTGCCAGCCAGGCCCATCATCTCACCGCCGGCGTCGCACCGGCCGTGGTGGCGGTGGAACCGTTCATCTTCCTGCTCGCCGTGTTCCTGATGGCCTGCTTCGTCGGCTACTACGTGGTGTGGAACGTCACGCCGGCGCTGCATTCGCCGCTGATGGCCGTCACCAACGCGATTTCCTCGGTGATCGTGGTCGGCGCGATGCTGGCGACCGGCCTCGCGCTGTCGGGCTGGGCGATGGGGTTCGGCTTCATCGCGGTGATGCTGGCCAGCGTCAACATCTTCGGCGGCTTCGTCGTCACCCAGCGCATGCTGGCGATGTTCAAGAAGAAGCAGTGAGGCGCACGCGATGCCCGCATCCCTGACCGCGCTCGCCTACCTCGTCGCCGCGGTCCTGTTCATCCTCGCGCTGCGCGGCCTGTCGCACCCCGAGACCTCGCGGCGCGGCAACCAGATGGGCATGGCCGGCATGGCCATCGCCGTGATCGCGACGCTGGCGCACGCGGGCATGTCCGGCAGCGGCTATCTGCTGATCGTGCTCGGCATCGCGATCGGCGGCGGCGCCGGCACGTTCATCGCGCGGCGCATCCAGATGACGGCGCTGCCGCAACTGGTCGCGGCGTTCCATTCGCTGGTCGGCCTCGCCGCCGTGTTCGTCGCCGCCGCGGCGCTGAATGCGCCGGAAGCGTTCGGCATCGGCACCGCCGCGCACATCCACACGCAGAGCCTGATCGAAATGTCGATCGGGCTGGCGATCGGCGCCATCACCTTCTCCGGCTCGATCATCGCCTTCGCCAAGCTGCAGGCGCTGATGCGCGGCGCGCCGATCACCTTCCCGCTGCAGCATCCGCTGAACGCGGCACTGGGCGCGCTGCTGCTGATCCTCATCATCACCTTCATCGCCACCGGCAGCCAGTTCGTGTTCTGGCCGATCGCGCTGCTGGCGATCGCGATGGGCTTTTTGCTCATCATCCCGATCGGCGGCGCCGACATGCCGGTCGTCGTCTCCATGCTGAACAGCTATTCCGGCTGGGCGGCCTGCGGCATCGGCTTCACCATCCAGAATCTCGCTCTCATCATCACCGGCGCGCTGGTCGGCGCCTCCGGTGCGATCCTGTCCTATATCATGTGCAAGGGCATGAACCGCAGCATCATCAACGTGCTGCTGGGCGGCTTCGGGTCCGAGAGCGGCGCGGCGGCATCCGGCGGCGGCGGGGCGGTTGATCGCACGGTCAAGAGCGGCGCGGCCGAGGACGCGGCGTTCATCATGAAGAACGCCTCGAAGGTGATCATCGTGCCGGGCTACGGCATGGCGGTGGCGCAGGCGCAGCACGCGCTGCGCGAGATGGCGGACACGCTGAAGAAGGAAGGCGTGGAGATCAAATACGCCATCCACCCGGTCGCCGGCCGCATGCCCGGCCACATGAACGTGCTGCTCGCCGAGGCCAACGTGCCGTACGACGAGGTGTTCGAGCTGGAAGAGATCAACCACGAATTCAGCACCGCCGACGTGGTGTACGTGATCGGCGCCAACGACGTGACCAACCCGGCCGCCAAGACCGATCCGAAAAGCCCGATCTACGGCATGCCCATCCTGGAGGTGGACAAGGCGCGCACGGTGCTGTTCGTGAAACGCTCGATGGCGTCCGGCTACGCCGGCGTGGAGAACGAGCTGTTCTTCCGCCCCAACACGATGATGCTGTTCGGCGACGCCAAGAAGGTGACGGAGGCGATCGTCAAGGCGCTGGCGTGAGGGACCGGGCCGGCCGGCGCCGCCGCCTGACAATGTTCCTAAACAGGAACGATTAGCGCGCAGTTCGCCCCCCGCGCCGCCATCAGGCGGGCACGGGTGCGGGCGGTCCGCGGCCGGGCCGGAGGAGCGCCGGCGGCGGGCGGCGCGGCCGGGACGGTCGCGGTGCGGCGACGGGTTCGTCAGGCGGCTTCCGTCCGGGATCGGCGGGAGGAAGCGGCGCCGGCCGCGGCCTTTGCGGGATCGGCGGCGGCCGCACCCCGAGCATCCGGCAGAGCGGGCGCAGCGCGCGGCCGATCTGCGGCGCCGCTGCGATCAGGGCTGCCATCTCCGGCTCGGCGAGCAGCGTCTGCAACTGCGAGGCCCCGAACGCCGCCCCCGGCACCAGCCTGACGAGCCAGGCGACGCGGCGCGGCAGGCGCTGGGTGGGACGCGCGGCGGTGCGGCGCGGCCGGGCCGGCCGGCTTCGCGGTGGCGGCAATGGGCCGGCCGCGGCGCGGGCGGCGAGACGGGCGATGCGCCCGGCCATCCGTTGCAGCCGCACGCAGATCAGCACGATGAACGGCCCGGCCAGCCCCGGCCTGCCCGGCCGTTCCAGCCGCGCGGCGACCGCCGCGCACAGCGCCGCGATCAGGCGGGCGAAGCGCGCGGCCGGGGCCGGTGGCGGGGCGGGCGTCATGAACGCAAGAGGAACATGACCCGGCCGACCTGGGCAAGCGCCATGTTCGGCGGAGAGGGAGGGTTATCCGCAGATGACGCAGATGGCGCAGATAAGGGCGAGAATTTGATCCACAGATTTCACAGATGACACAGATGATTCGGCGCGGAACCGATCCGTCCGGCGGAGATCAGCGTCCGCAGGGCGCATCTGCCCGCGTAGGCTAAGGCGCTTAAGCGAAGCGCCATGCGCCAACGCAGGCTGCCGCGCACACGAACGGATCGTCAGCGTGAATCCGGCAACTGAGCAGTTTGTTTTATCGCGAACGCCACCGGACCCAGGGACGCTTCAGCGTGCGTCGGCGCATGGCGCTGCGCTTATGCGCCCTTGTAGTAGCCGCCTGAGCTAAATTCCCCTCGTTCCGAAAGGAGCACCTGGCCCTGGGTGGCCACCCAGGGCCAGGCGGCTGGCGTCGGATCGGTGCGCCCTGAGCCGTTGCGGGCTCTTCCGTAGCTGGATCGCGCCAGCCCTTCCGCTGCGCATCTACGAGATCGTCAACGACGTGCCGCTGTTTCCGGACCTGTAAGGCGCCGGCCCCCGATCTGCCTGCGATGCCGGCAGGCGCCGGCCATCACCCCACCACGCGCAGCCGCGGCCGGCCGACCGTCTGCGCC
>JAJZVE010000197.1 GCA_021845835.1 Pseudomonadota bacterium
GCGCATGCCAAGGACCTGGCCGCCATCATCACCGCCGAGCACGGCAAGGTGCTGTCGGACGCCGGCGGCGAGGTCACGCGCGGCCTGGAGGTGGTGGAGTTCGCGTGCGGCATCCCCGACCTGCTGAAGGGCGACTTCACCGACCAGGTCGGGCGCGGCGTGGACAGCTACTCGCTGCGCCAGCCGCTCGGGGTGGTGGCAGGGATCACGCCGTTCAACTTTCCGGCAATGGTGCCGCTGTGGATGGCGCCGATCGCGCTCGCCTGCGGCAACACCTTCATCCTCAAGCCGAGCGAGCGCGACCCCTCGGCGTCGCTGCTGCTGGCCGAACTGCTGCGCGAGGCCGGGCTGCCGGACGGGGCGTTCAACGTGGTGCACGGCGACAAGGAAGCGGTGGACGCGATCCTGGAGCATCCGGGCATCGCGGCGGTGAGCTTCGTCGGCTCGACACCGATCGCGGAATACATCTACCGCACCGGCACCGCGCACGGGAAGCGGGTGCAGGCGCTGGGCGGGGCGAAGAACCACATGGTCATCATGCCCGACGCCGACCTGGAGCAGGTGACCGACGCGCTGATGGGCGCGGGCTATGGCGCCGCCGGCGAGCGCTGCATGGCGATCTCGGTCGCGGTCGCCGTCGGCGGCGTCGGCGATGCGCTGATCGAGCGGCTGGCGCCGCGGGTGCGCGCGCTGAAAGTGGCGCCGGGCACCGACCCGGACGCCGAGATGGGGCCGCTGGTGACGCGCCAGCACCTCGACAAGGTGCGCGGCTATATCGATGCCGGCATCGCCGAGGGCGCGAAGCTGGTGGTCGATGGCCGGGGTCTGCGCCTGCAGGGCTACGAGGGCGGGTTCTATCTCGGCGGCTGCCTGTTCGACGACGTGAAGCCGCACATGCGCATCTACAAGGAGGAAATCTTCGGCCCGGTGCTGTCGGTGGTGCGGGTGCCGCAGTTCGACGACGCGCTGAAGCTGGTGAACGACCATGAATACGGCAACGGCACCGCGGTGTTCACGCGCGACGGCGACACCGCGCGCGCGTTCATGCACGGGGTGCAGGTGGGCATGGTCGGCATCAACGTGCCGATCCCGGTTCCCGTGGCCTATCACAGCTTCGGCGGCTGGAAGCGCAGCCTGTTCGGCGACCACGGGATCTACGGGCGGGAGGGCGTGCGCTTCTACACCAGGCTGAAGACCATCACGTCGCGCTGGCCGACCGGGATCCGCGCCGGCGCCCAGTTCGTCATGCCGACGACGGGCTGATCGCTGGCGGCACGCGGCGACGCGACGTTCCTGCGCAGGCTCGGGGGAAGTCCGGCGCCGCCGCGCCGGTCCCCGGGCCGACGACGGCAACCGGAGGGAGGAAAACACATGGCGGACGACATGACGCCGAGCTATGCGCGCAACATGCGCATCCTCGGCCATACCGACCAGGGCCAGGGCCGCGCCGACGGCGTGCAGATCATGGTCCACCAGGGCTTCGCCTATATCGGCCACATCTTCTCGAAGGGCTTTTCCGTCGTCGATGTGCGCGATCCGCGGCAGCCCAGGCCCGCGCACTACGTCGCGGCACCGCCGAACACCTGGATGCTGCACCTGCAGCAGCACGACGACCTGCTGCTGGTCGTGCATGCGAAGGACATGTTCGCGCAGGCGGAACTGGCCGACGAGAAGAACTACTACAAGGGCAAGGGCTCGTTTCACGCCGAAGCCCCGAAGGAACGCAACTGGTCGGCGGGACTGGCGGTGTACGACATCAGCACGCCGGGCGCGCCGCGGCAGATCGGCTTCATGCCGGTCGAAGGCGGCGGGCTGCACCGGCTGTGGTACGTCGGCGGGCGCTGGGCCTATGCGTCGGCGCTGCTCGACGGGTTCTCCGACTACATCCTGGTCACCATCGACATGGCGGACCCGACGAAGCCGCGGCTGGCCGGCAGGTTCTGGCTGCCGGGAATGCACCTCGCCGCCGGCGAGGTGCCGCACTGGCCGAGCGAATTCGGCCGCTACGGCCTCCATCATCCGATCGTCCACGGCGACATCGCCTATTGCAGCTGGCGCGACGCCTGCCTCGCCGTCGTGGACGTGAGCGACCGCGCCGCGCCGACGCTGATCACGCACCGGATGTGGGCGCCGCCGTTCGGCGGCGGCACGCACAATGCGCTGCCGCTGCCGGGGCGCGACCTGCTGATCGTGGTCGATGAGGCGGTGCTGGACAACAAGGAGGACGGCGAGAAGCCGATCTGGGTATTCGACAACCGCGTCAAGGCGAACCCGATCAGCATCGCCACCTTCCCCGAACCGGCCGAGCGCGACTACGTCGCCGTGGGCGGGCATTTCGGGCCGCACAACATCTACGAGAACCGGCCGAACGGGTTCCAGAGCGAGGACCTGATCTTCGCCACCTGGCAGAATGCCGGCCTGCGCGCTTTCGACATCAGCGACAAGTTCCGTCCGGTGGAGGTCGCCGCCTGCGTGCCGCCGGCGCCGGCGAAGCTGGTCGATCCGCGCCCGAACCGGCCGCTGGTGCTGCACTCGGCGGACGTGTTCGTCGATCGCAACGGCCTCTGCTACTGCACGGATTTCAGCGCCGGACTCTACGTGATCGAATACCGGGGCTGACCGGCCGCCACGGGGCGGCCACGGCGCCATGGCACGACGCCGCGGCGCAGTGTATGTTGCGCTGCACCATGCCAGAACGTCGCGGGTCCGTGCCCAGCCGTTTCCGGGCGGAGCGCCTGTTCCGCCCCGCCTCCGTTGCCGTGCTCGGCCCGGCAACGGCGGCGGGGCGGCATATCCTGGGCAATCTGCACGCGGGCGGCTTCCACGGGCCGATCCTGACCGCTGCCGATGCCGCTGCGGTCGCGGCGCTGCCGGCCGCACCGGACCTCGCGGTGGTGTGCCTGGAGGGCGAAGCGGTCGCCCCGGCCTTCGCGGCGCTGGGGCGGCTCGGCACGCGGGCGGCGGTGGTGCCGGGGATGGTGGAGGGGCTGCAGGCGCTGGCGCAGCACACCGGCGTGCGCGTGCTCGGCCCCGGATCCTTCGGTCTGGTGGTACCGGGGATCGGGCTCAATGCCAGCCTCGGGCACCTGCCGCCGCGGCCGGGACGGCTCGCGCTGGTGTCGCAGTCCGCCTCCTTGTGCCGGACGGTGCTGGACTGGGCGGCGCCGAACGGCGTCGGCTTCAGCCACATCGTCGGCATCGGCGGCAACGAGGATCTCGGCTTCGCCGCGACGCTGGACTGGCTGAGCCGCGATCCCGGCACCGGCGCCATCCTGCTCGACCTGCGCCGGATCAAGGATGCGCGCCGCTTCCTCTCCGCGGCGCGGGCGGCGGCGCGGCTGCGGCCGGTGGTGGCGATCCGCGCCGGCGGGCGGCTGCTGGACCCGACCGGCACGGCGGATGCGGTTCTGGAGGCGGCGCTGCACCGCAGCGGCGTGCTGACCGTCACCCGTATGGCCGAGCTGCTCGCCGCGGCCGAAACCCTGACGCGCGCCCGGCCGCTGCGCGGCGAGGGGCTGGCGATCGCCACCAACGCCATCGGCCCGGCCTGGCTCGCCGCCGACGCGGTGCTGCGCGAGCGGCTGACGCTCGCCACCCTGGCGCCGGAAACCCGCGAGGTGCTGCGGCTGGCGCTGCCGGCACCATTGCGTTCGCGCTTGTACCGGCCGGATGCGCGCGCCAGCGTGGATCTCGTCTATGCTGGCACCGAGACGCCGATCCGGCTGGCCGAGGCGGCATCGCTGCTCAGCGGAGCGGCGGAGGTGGGCTGCGTGCTGCTGGTGCATGCCCCGACCGGGCCGGCCGACGATGCCGGCATGGCGGCGATCGCGGCGGCGGCCAAGGCGATGCGCGTGCCGCTGCTGGTGGCCGCGCTGGGCGAGACCACCGGGGCGCCGCATCGCGCCATTCTCGCCGCCGCCGGCGTGCCGGTGTTCGCCAGTCCGGAGCAGGCGGTGCGCGGCTTCCTGCATCTGGTGCAGGACCGGCGCGGCCGCGCCGCCGCCCGCGAACTGCCGCCCTCGGCGGTGCTGGAAATCGCGCCCGATCGCAGCGCCGTTGCCGCCCGCTTCGCCGCCGCGCGGGCGGCCGGACGGCGCGACCTGACCGCGGAGGAGACGCGCGCGGTGCTCGGCCGGTACGGCATCGCGACCGCTGGCACGCACGATGCGCAGGCGAGCGCGCTGCGCCTGCTGGTGGACGAGGATGCGCTGTTCGGGCCGACCATCGCGCTCGGTCAGGGCAACGACCTCGCGCTGGAGCTGCCGCCGCTCAACCGGACACTGGCGCTCGCCTTCATCGCGCGCGCGCCGGGCCACCCGGCCGAGGGGCAGGCGGCGCTGGCCGACGTGCTGGTGCGGGTGAGCCAGATGATCGTCGATTTCCCGGAAATCGCCGCGCTGGCGCTCGACCCGCTGCATGCCGGCGCCGGCGGGGCGATGGCGGGGCGGGCGGTGCTGCGGCTGCGTCCGGCCGGGGCGGTGCCGGCGCCGCTCGCCATCGCGCCCTATCCGGCGGAACTCGCCGGGCGCGTCGCCGGCCGGCGCGAGACGTTCCTGATCCGGCCGATCCGGCCGGAGGACGCGGAGGCGCATGCCGCGATGTTCGAGCGCCTGCCGCCGCAGGACGTGCGGTTCCGCTTCTTCTCCGCGGTGCGCGAGCTGTCGGCGGAGCAGATCGTCCGGCTGACGCAGGTGGACTACGACCGCGAGATCGCCTTCATCGCGGTGCGCGAGGCCACCGGCGAGACCGTGGGGGTGGCGCGGCTGGTGCAGGAGTCGGCGGACGGCACGGCGGAGTTCGCCATCGTGGTGCAGCCGGATGCGAAAGGCCAGGGCCTGGCGGAGCAACTGATGCAGCGCCTGATCGCCTGGGCACGCCGGCGCAGCGTGGCGGAAATCGTCGGCCTGGTGCTGGCCGACAACGCCGCGATGCTGGGCTTCGTGCGGCATCTCGGCTTCACGCTGCGCCGCGCGGCGGATGACGAGACGATCGTGGAGGCGCGGCTGACGCTCGCCGCCGACGGCTGAGTCTCTCGACCCGCGCCGCCCTGCAGGCCTACGTTTCGCGCATGGAGACGTCCCTTGCGGCCCTGCCCGCGCTCCCTCCGGCGTCCGCCGCGCGCCGCCGCGCCATCCTGTGCGTGCTGGGCGAGGGGTTCTGCTTCGCGGTCGCCGCGGCGCTGATCAAGGCGACCCGGGCATCGGGCATTCCGGTGACGGAAATGGTGGTGTTCCGCAGCCTCGTGATCGTGCTGGCGATGGCCGCGCTGCTGCTCCGCAGCGGCACC
Source organism: Pseudomonadota bacterium (assembly GCA_021845835.1). Next base: position 5,288 of record JAJZVE010000197.1, read on the forward strand.
GGCCTGCTCGCGCTGCTGCGCACGCGCCATCCGCTCGGCCATGTTGTGCGCACGCTGCTCGGCTTCTTCGGCATGATGACGTCCTATCTCGGCTATCTGCACCTGCCGCTGGCGACCGTCACCTCGCTCAATTTCGCCATGCCGCTGTTCCTTACCGTGCTGTCGGTGCCGCTGCTGGGCGAGCGCGTCGGCTGGCGGCGCGCGTCCGCGGTGCTGCTGGGTTTCCTCGGCGTATTGCTGATCGTGCGCCCGTGGCGCGACGCCTCCGCCGCCATGCCGCTCGGCGTGGTCGGCCTCGTGCTGGCCGGCGTGTTCACCTGGGCGCTGAGCACCATCACCATCCGCAGGCTCGGCGCCGCCGGCGAGCGCGCCGCCACCATTGTGCTGTGGTACAGCCTCGGCAGCCTTGCGATCGCGCTGGTGCTGGCGCTGCCGGTCTGGGTCCGCCCGTCGCCGCGCGACGCGGGGCTGCTGGTCGCCGCCGGCCTGGTCACCGCGGCGGCGCAATGGCTGATGACCGAAGGCTATCGCGGCGGCGAGGCAACCGCGGTGGCGCCGTTCGAGTATGGCGCCATCGTGCATGCCACGATCCTCGGCGCGCTGCTGTGGGGCGAGCTGCCGGACCGGTGGAGCTTCGCCGGCATCGCCGTGCTGGTAGCCGCGGGACTGTATATCTGGCGACGGGAAACCAGAATGAGTGGCGCGTGATGCAGTTCGAAGTGCCTGTCGCGCCGGACGACGCCGGCATGCCGCTGCGGCAACTGCTCTCTCCCGCCTTCGCCATGACCTATCCGCGGCTCGACAACAGGAACCTGATTCCGCCGGATGTCCTTGCCGTCAGCGAAGGCATCTGGCGAACCAGCCGATTCGAGGAACGGCCGGTCGAATTCCGGCTGTTCGACGACGTGTTCGTGGTCGAGGAGGGCCTCGTGTTCACGTCCGCGTTGCAACTGGTGGCGGAAAGCAGGACGCAGCACGACGACCAGGAGGTCGCGCGCGGCCGCTCGGCCATCGTGCAATCGCTGGCCCGCGGCGATGTGCCGCGACTCGAGGGAACCTGCGTGCTCTGCAAGAAGCGCGGCGAGGGCACCTACGGACATTGGCTGCTGGAGATGTTCCCCAAGGCCGTGCTGGCATCGGAAAGCCTCGACGTCGACGACCTGCGCTGCATCGTGCCCGCGGCGACCGGCCGGCTCGGCACCGTCATCGACAACTGCATGGGATGGCTCGGCATCGACGGCCCGGCCCGCGTGTCGCTCGGGACATCGCCCGTGCGGGTCCACCGGCTGGTCATGGTCAACGGCCTGACGGCGCATGGCGCCTACATGTCGCCCCTGGCCGTCGCCGCGGTGCGCCGGTTCGCAGGCACCTTCAGGCCCGGTCCGGATCGCGCGCTCTATGTCTCGCGCGGCAGCGTCGGGCACCGCATGCTGCACGGCGAGGACGCGATCCTGCCGCGGATGCGCGCGGCGGGCGTGGTGCCCTTCGATCCCGGTCTCGCCGATCTCGCGACGCAGGTTGCGGCGTTCGCGGGGGCAAGCCGCGTGGTCGGCGTCATGGGCTCCGCGCTGACGAACATCGTGTTCGCACGTCCGGGGACAGACGTGGTGATTCTCACGCCGGCAAACATGCCCGACGTGTTCTTCTGGTTCATCGCCGGCCTGTGCGGCCTGCGCTATCGCGAGATCCGCTGCCCGCTTGCCGGACCGGCCGGCGGCAATGCGCCGTGGGACGGGTACCTGATGCTTCCCGAGGCCGCCATGGCGGAGCTGTTCCCGCCGCAGACAGCGAACCCTCCCGCACAGGCGCCGGAGCTGCCGCTGGCGTCTCCGGTTTCCGGACCGCCGACGCAGGTCTATCGGCAGATCTCTCTCGACGAGTTGGCGGCCGACTCTCTTCTGCGCCTCGACCACCGGGAGCGCGTGGAACGGCTGGCCTATCTGTCCGAAGCGAGGCTGGACCTGCCCGTGTTCGCGTTCGGCGACACCGGCCTGACTTCGTCGCGACTGGACCCGTCGCAGCGGAACGAGGCGAAGGCGCGCTCGGAATACCGCCCGCCCGTGCATGCCTATCTCCTGCGCAATGCAGTGGTGCACGGCACGCTGGGGCTGGTTTCGGTTGACGACGCCATCGTTGGCGAGACGCTGGTGCATCTGCCGCTGCACCTGCTGCCCGGCGCGGCCAGGGAGGGCCCGACCCGGCTGCGCCTGCCCGTCCCGGCGCTGAGCGCGACGCTGCCGGCCGCGTATCATCTGCTCGCCTGCAACCAGCAGAACTACTTCCACTGGATGATGGATGCGCTGAGCCGCTTCGATCTCGCGCGCTTCCGCGCCATCGGCGCCGCCGACGAGGCACCCGGCGGCGCGGTGCTGCTGGTGCCGCACATGGACGTGTTCTGGAAATGGGAGTCCCTCAACACCCTGGTGCCGGCGGAGATCCCCCGGATGGCGCTCGCCGGGCAAGGCCGCTTCATGGTGCAGCGGCTGCTGCTGGTACCTGACCTCAGCGGCGGCGGTTTCCTGCCGCATCCGGCGCTTCTTGCGGCGTTCGACACGATCGCTGCC
>JAJZVE010000198.1 GCA_021845835.1 Pseudomonadota bacterium
CGCCGAGGCCGAGCGCGCGCATGTCGAGAACAGCATACGGCAGGCGGGCAGCGACGTGGACACGACGACCGACCGCTCCGGCCGTCCCTACCGGTTGGTCTGCACCAAGAACCAGGCCAGCCATGAGCGCCGCCTGCGCCAGCGCCGGTGCGATCTGGAGGACGTGGCCCAGCTCACGGCGTGAAGGCGCGTGCGGTCCCGGCGCGCGCCTCCTGCCCCCGGCCCGCTGCGACGGATCCAGCAGCGGAAAGGCGCTGAGCGCGCCCGCGCTTCTCGGACCCGCGGCTCGATCGCGGCCGTGCACCGCGCTGGCTGCCGCTCTCAGCCCCAGGATGTGCACATGTGCGCGTTGTGCTAGAATGCCGCAATGCCGACCTCCCAATCCTCGCCCGCGTTCCTCTCGGTGCGCCTGCCGCAAGCCACCCGTGACCGGCTGAAGGTCGCCGCGGCCGCGCGCGGTGAAACCGTGCAGGGACTGGTCGGCAGCCTGGTCGAGCGGTTCCTGGCCGAGGAGAGCAGGGCACCCGATCTCGCAACCGTCCTAGGGACGCTGCGCACCCACGCGCAGCCTCTGAAGCAGCGCGGCCTCGTCGGGCTGTGGGTGTTCGGCTCGGTGGCACGGGGCGACGCGCGCGCGGACAGCGACGTGGACCTGATGGCCGAGTTCGATCCCGGCGCCCAGGTGTCGCTCGTCGGTCTCGCCTCGCTGCGGGCGGACCTGTCCGACCTGCTGCACGCGCCCGCGGACCTGGTCGAGCGCAGCGCCCTGCGCCCGGCCGTGCGCGCCGCGGCCGACCGCGAGGCGGTGCGGGTATGGTGAGGCGGCGCGGCACGCGCGAGCGGCTGGAGGACATCCGGGATGCGGCCGAGGACGCGCTGGCGTTCGCGGGCGGGCTGGATGCCGCCGCCTTCGCGGCCCTGCCGGTCGCTGACCGGCGGACCTATCGTGCGCTGAAGAACGTGCTCGCGGAGATCGGCGAAGCGGCGAAGCTGTTGCCGCCCGAGTTGCTGGCACGCCACCCGGACGTGGACTGGCGCGGCTGGGCGGGACTGCGCGACGTCGTGTCGCACCAGTATTTCAGCCTGGAACTGCCGCGCCTGCGCCCGACCGTGGTTGAGGAACTGCCCGCGCTCCTGGCGGCCATCAGGGCCGAACTCGGCAAAGCCTGAAGGGATTGGACGTCCATAGAACGTACTATAGGTTCAGTAAACCGCTGTGGGGTCGCTGAACTTTCCAGACTGGAACGCTCTGATGGCAAATAGGTCGTCGTTCCTGCGCGAACCAGAGCATCAGAAAATTGCTGTTTCAGGATGAACGAGGCCAAGCTCGGCGGTCAACCAGCTGACGAATTGCTGGAGTGGCTGGAAGTGCTCCTTCGCCGGCGGGAATACCAGCCAATGCCCGACATAGCGCACATCCTTCGCCTGCCCGGCCAGTGGTTGCACAAGCCGACCTGAAGCAAGCTCGCGCTCCGCGAGTCGCAACGATTCCAATGCTACGCCCAGCCCGTCAACCGCCGCGGCAATTGCCAGGAAACTGCGATCAAAGCGTGAGCCGTTTGGCGGCGGAGCCGCCAAGCCATTGGCCGCGAACCACATGTCCCATCGCACCTTCTTGTTGTCGCTCTCGATCAATGTCTGGCTGAGCAGCGCATGGGGGCCGGTGATCGCCCGGGCAAGCTGTGGCACGCATAACGGTGCGACCACCTCCTCGCCGAGCGGCAACGTCACCATTCCCTCAAGACGGGGCGTGCCGTACACGATGTCGGCATCAAACTCGTCCGAGACGAAGCGGGTGTAGTCGGTTCCGGCGGCGAGCCGTACTTCGATCCCAGGACACTCCATGCGGAAGCGCGCCAGGCGAGGTGTCAGCCATTGTGCCGCGAAGCTGGGGGCGCAATGGAGGCGCAGCAGGCGCATCCCGCGCACCGAAACCGCGACAATGCCGCGCCGCAACTCTGAAAACCCGCGGTCGACGTAGCGCAGCAACACCTCGCCTTCCGGCGTCAGCGTCATTCCCCGACCTTCGCGCGTAAACAGCACCGCTGCCAGGTTGATCTCCAGCTTGCGCACCGCATGGCTGACGGCGCTCGGTGTCAGCAGCAGTTCCTCGGCGGCGGCACGGAAGGAGCCGCCCCGGGCGGCCGCTTCGAACACACGGAGGGCGGAGAGCGGCAGGTGCTGGCGCATCGAGGAATCATGAACTGAATTCATCATTGGATGCAATCTTTGCGTTTTGGCTGCGGCGGGCAGGCCTGCATGATGCCGCCAACCCGACGAGGAAACGTGATGCTGTTGAACGGCAAGACCGCTGTGATCTCAGGCGCCGCCAGTCCGCGCGGCATTGGCCTCGCCACAGCGCGCGTACTTGCCCAGCACGGTGCGCGCGTTGCCATTCTCGACCTCGACAAAGCGCAGGCCAAGGAGGCGGCTGCCAGCCTGGGCGAAGGCCATCTCGCAGCAGCCTGCGACGTGACCGACGCGGCGGCCTGCACGCGCGCCGCGGAACAGGTGATCTCAAGGTTCGGCGCGGTCGACATCCTGGTCAATAACGCCGGCATCACCCAGCCGCTGAAGCTGATGGAGATCGGCAAGCGCGAATGGGACGCGGTGCTGGACGTGAACCTGCGCGGTGTCCTGCTGCTCAGCCAGGCGTTGATCCCGCACATGCGCGCGCGGCGGAAGGGCGCGATCGCGTGCATGTCCTCGGTGTCCGCGCAGCGCGGCGGCGGCATCTTCGGAGGGCCGCACTACTCGGCGGCGAAAGCAGGAGTGCTCGGCCTCGCCAAGGCAATGGCGCGCGAGCTGGGGCCGGACGGGATCCGCGTGAACTGCGTCACCCCCGGCCTGATCCAGACCGACATCACCGGCGGCAAGCTGACCGAGGAAATGAGGCAGGAGATCATCAAGGGAATCCCCCTTGGCCGGCTCGGCGACGCGGGTGATGTGGCCGGGGCCTTCCTGTTCCTCGCCTCCGATCTTTCCTCGTACATCACCGGGGCGGTGATCGACGTGAACGGTGGGGTGCTGATCCATGGCTGAAGGCCCCACGCCGACATTGTCGAACGCCTCGCTTGCCCAGCGCGCCTGGCGCATCCGCCGCAACGCGCTGCGCATGGCGGCGGTGCAGGGCCAGGGGTATATCGCCCAGGCGCTCGGCGTCGCCGATGTGCTTGCAGTCAGCTACTTCCATGCGCTGCGCTATCGCCCGGAGGCTCCGCACTGGGAGGGCCGCGACCGGTTCCTGCTTTCGACCGGCCACTATGCGATCGCGCTCTACGCCGCGCTCATCGAGGCCGGGATCGTCCCCGAGCAGGAACTCGAATCCTACGGCACCGACGACAGCCGACTGCCAATGTCGGGCATGGCTTCCTACACGCCGGGCATGGAGATCAGCGGCGGTTCGCTCGGTCAGGGGCTGACCATTGCGGTTGGCATGTGTCTCGGCCTGCGGCGCAAGAAGTCCGAGGCCTTCGTCTGCAACCTGCTGTCCGATGGTGAGCTGGACGAGGGCGCGACCTGGGAGGCAGCACTGTCGGCGGCGCACTGGCGGCTCGACCGGCTGATCGCACTGGTAGACGTGAACAACCAGCAGGCCGACGGGCCATCGACGAAGATGCTGGGCTTCGAGCCGCTGGCGGCAAAGTGGGAAGCCTTCGGCTGGCACGTGCAGCGTGTCGACGGCAACGACATTCCCGCCCTGGTCGCTGCATTCGACGCCGCGCGGGCGCTCGCTGAACCGCGCCCGCGCGTCATCCTGTGCGACACGCGGATGGCGCGGGGCGTCGATTTCCTGGAACGGCGGGACAAGACGCATTTCATTCGTGTCGAGGCGGACGAGTGGCAGCTGGCACTCAATGCACTGGGGGAGATGCCGGCATGAGCGCGGGGAAACCCAGACTGACGACCTCGGCGATGATCGCCTCGCTGGCGGCTGAAGGCCAGCGCACAAAGCCGGCGCCGTTCGGCCATGCGCTCGCGGCACTCGCCACGACGCGGCCCGATATCGTCGGCATGACTGCGGACCTCAGCAAATACACCGACCTGCATGTGTTTGCGGCTGCACATCCGGACCGCTTCTACCAGATGGGCATGGCCGAGCAACTGCTGATGGGGGCCGCAGCGGGCATGGCGCGCGAGGGCTTCGTGCCGTTCGCCACCACCTATGCCGTGTTTGCGTCACGCCGTGCCTATGACTTCATCTGTCTCGCGATCGCCGAGGAGAATCTCGACGTCAAGGTGTGTTGCGCCCTGCCGGGCCTGACCAGCGGCTATGGCCCGAGCCACCAGGCGACCGAGGATCTCGCGATCTTCCGCGGCATGCCGAACCTGACCATCGTCGATCCGTGCGACGCGCTCGACGTAGAGCAGGCAGTGCCGGCGATCGCAGCGCATCGCGGGCCGGTCTACATGCGGCTGCTGCGTGGCCAGGTGCCGCTGGTGCTCGACGAGTACGACTATCGCTTCGAGCTTGGGTGCGCAAAACTATTGCGTGAGGGAAGCGATGTGCTGGTGGTTTCCTCCGGAATCATGACCATGCGTGCGCTGGACGTGGCGGAACGGCTGCGTGCCGACCGCATCGGCGTCGCCGTGCTGCATACGCCGACCATCAAGCCGCTCGACGAAGCGACCATCCTCGACCAGGCGGCGAAGCCGGGGCGCATCGTCGTGGTGGCGGAGAACCACACCGTCAACGGAGGCCTGGGCGAAGCGGTGGCGGCACTGCTGCTGCGCCACCGCATCGCCCCGCCGTTCCATCAGGTCGGGCTGCCGGACGCCTTCCTCGATGCCGGGGCACTGCCGACGCTGCACGACCGCTACGGCATCTCCACGGCGGCGATGGCCGAGCGCATCAAGAGCTGGCTGTAGGCGCCATGGCCGATGCGCCGTACCTCCTGGATGCGCAGGGGATCCACAAGAGCTACGGCGCCACGAATGTGCTGCGCGGCGCCGATCTTGCCGTGGCCGCGGGGGAAATCCACGCCTTGCTCGGCGGCAACGGTGCCGGCAAGTCGACGCTGCTCAAGATCGCGACCGGCACCGTGCGGCGCGACGCCGGGCGCCTGCTGTATCGCGGTCTCGACATCGACACCGCCGAGGGGACGGCGGCGCGGGACCTGGGCATCGCGGTGGTGCACCAGGAAATGGCCCTGCTGCCCGAACTCACCGTTGCCGAGAACATCCATCTGCCGCATCTCAAGCGCGGCGCCGCCCTGTTCCGCGCCCGCGATGCCACGCTTCAGGCCCGCGCGGCGCTGGCGGAAATCGATCGCGGCTTCGCCGAGACGGCACTGCACCAGCGGGTTGGCGACCTGACACTGCATGAACGCCAGCTCGTCGAGATTTCCCGCGCGCTCAGCGCCGGCGCCCAAATCCTGCTGCTGGACGAGCCGACGGCCAACCTGACAGCAGCCGAGACAGAACGGCTGTTCGCCGTGTTGCGCCGCTTGGCCGGCGAGCGCGACATCGCCATCGTGTTCGTCTCGCACCGGATGCGCGAAATCCGGCAGATCGCGGCGGTCTGCACCATCCTCCGGGATGGGGTCAGCGCGGTTGGTCGCGCGCCGCTGACAACACTGACCGATGCCGACATCGTCGCCGCGATGGGCCAATCGGCTGCGGTGGAGGCGGCGCCTACGCCGTCCGCCGTCGCGACGACGGCCGATGGAGCGGCCTTTGCCGTCGTGCGCGACGACATCCGGCTTGATCTGGCTCCCGGTCGCATTATCGGCCTTGCCGGCGCGCCCGCCGGCCCGACACCGCTGATCGAGGCGGTGACTGGGGCGCGGCGCGACACCGGATGGCATGTCAGCCGCGACGGGATCACCATCGACCTGCGCACCCCTCGCGCTGCCGTCCAGCAGGGCATCGGCTTTGTCTCGGGCGACCGTACGGGCAAGGGCATCCTCGCGACGCTGCCGATCGTCGACAACATGCTGGCCGCCGCCCGCGTGCGCCAGCGGCGCACGCTGGTACGCGGCAGTGAGACCGACGAGGCCGCAGGCCTGCTGCAGGCGCTGCGCATCAAGGCGGCCTCGCTGTGGGCATTGCCAGCGGCGCTGTCCGGCGGCACGCAGCAGAAGCTGCTGATCGCGCGCTGGCTCAATCTCAGCCCACGCCTGCTGGTGCTGGAGGAGCCGACCCGTGGCGTGGACATCGGCACCAAGCGCGACCTGTACGCGCTGGTGCGCGAGCTGGCGGTGCGCGGTACCGCAATCCTGTGGTGGTCGACCGAGTACGCGGAGCTGGCCGAGCTATGTGACGCGGTGCTTGCCTTCGACTCCGACGGGAATCCCATCGAGCTTCTGCAACGACCGGACATCGACGAAACGCGGCTGGCGCACGCCACGGGAATGGTCGCATGAGCAAGAGCGCACACGCCGTCTCGACCCCGGTCATGGATACCGTCGCGCGCCTGCGCGGGCCGCGCCTGCTCGCCACCTACCGCACCGAGGCGGCGATCCTGCTCGCGATCGTGCTGATCGAGCTCGGCGTGGGTGCGATGATCCCGCAGGCGCTGACACGGGGCAACTTCGCTGATGTGGCGCAGGCGGCAGCACCTCTGGTGATCATGTCGGTGGGCGAGTTGCTGGTGGTGATCACCGGCGGCATCGATCTGTCGGTCGGTTCGGTGTTTTCGCTGACCGGTATGGTGACCGCGCTGGCGATGGCGTATGGTCTCGACGGTGTCAGCAGCACCGCCTGCGGCCTCGGCGTCGGCGTGATCGTCGGTGCGGTCAACGGCGTGCTGGTGACGTTCGCGGGGCTTGCTCCCTTCGTCGTGACGCTGATCACCTACGCGACGGCGAGCAGCCTCGCCTTCATCGTCACCGACGGCCACTCGATGCCGGTTCCCGACCAGAACTACTATCTGCTGAACTCCGGTACGCTGATACCTGGCGTTACGAATTTCGTGCTCTACTGCGTCGTGATAACCGTGGCCGTGGAGTTCGTGCTGCACAAGGTCGTCGCCGGGCGCTGGCTCTACGCAATCGGCAGCAGCAGCGAGGCGTCGCGCCTGCTAGGCATTCCGGTGCGGGCTACGCGCCTGTCCACCTATGTGGTGTGCAGCCTGCTTGCGTCCTTCGCCAGTGTTCTCAGCCTCTCATACATCAGCAATGCCGAGGCGACAGCGGGATCAAGCCTGATGCTGCAGGCGATCGCCGCAGTGGTGATCGGCGGCGCCAGCCTGTTCGGCGGCACCGGGTCCGCGATCGGCGCGGTGTTGGGAGCACTGATGATCACCATCATTCAGAACGGCGTCAACCTGATCGGCATCAACAGTTTCTGGCAAGGCTCAGTGACCGGGCTGGTGATCCTGGTTGCCGTGCTGATCGACCGCGTCGGCAAGGCGCGTCGCTGAATAATTCAACCAGCTGGAGGAAATCGTCATGCGAGTGAAGCTCAAGCACGTTCTCGCGGCCGCGGCGGCCGTCCTGCTCACAATGGGCGGTAGCGCCCGGGCGGCCGACAAGTACACCGTCGTCTATGTCGCACCGTCGCTGGACATCTCCTACTGGCAGTGGGTTGCCTACGGCGTGAAGACCGAAGCGGCGAAGCTCGGCATGAACTACACCGAGATGACCTCCGAGAATTCGCCCAGCACGCAGATGAACAACATCCGCACGGCGGTCACCCGTGGGGTGAGCGCCGTGGTCATTGGCCCGGTCAGCTCGACCAGCACGCCGCCGTTGCTGCGCTTTCTGAAGGAACACAAGCTTCCGGTGGCGTTCACCGGGATCGGCCCGGCGCCGGGTCAGACCGACTACACCTCGTCGGTGACCGCGAACAACTACGAAACCGGCGTTGCCGAGGGCAAGTTCATCTGCGACGAGGCCAAGAAGCTC
>JAJZVE010000199.1 GCA_021845835.1 Pseudomonadota bacterium
GAATCGGGCGTCAACCTGCGCCTGCTCAATCTCGGCGGCGGCTTCCCGGTGCGCTACCGCGACGAGGTGCCGCGCGATCTCGGCATTGATCGGCCCCGGCGGCCAGGCGACCGACCAGCCGAGCAGGAAGCCGGTGCCCAGCAGGGCTGGCAGCGGGGCATTCATGACCACGCCATAGCAGCAGGGCCGCCCGGACCCTGCAAGCGCCGCCGCCGCGGACGGGCGTAATTGCGCTTCCGCAAGCGGGTCGTTTCCCATACCTTACTAGCAACCGCTAGTAGAGGGGTTTGTCCGGCATGTCGATCGTCAGTTCCGGCCAGACGCTTCCCGGCGCCCTGGTGTCGTCGGGCGCGTTGCTGACCGTGCTCTCCGGCGGCAGTGTGGTGAGCGCCACCATCCAGTCCGGCGGCGTCGAGGTGATTAGCGCCGGCGGCAGCGACAGCGCCTCGACGATCGACGCGGGCGGCGAGGCGGTGGTGTTGAGCGGCGGCAGCGCTACCGGCGACACCGTGGCGAGCGGCGGGCTGCTGTTCCTGCTGAGCGGGGCCACGACCGCGGGCATCGTTGTGCAGTCGGGCGGAACTGTGGCGAGCGCGGGCGTGCTGCTGGAAGGTCCGTTCGGCGGGGTCGAGTCTGCCTTGGTCGGCTCCGCGAGCGGGATGACGGTGAGCAGCGGCACCAATGTGGAGATCACCTCGGGTGGCAGTGCAATCAGCACCGACGTGCTCGCCGGCGGCGAGGTCACTGTGGACGCAGGCGGCATTGCCGTCGGCACGACGCCGAACGGCGGCAACCTCTACGTCGCGCCAGGCGGCTTCGCCAGCGCGACGAGCGTCGGCCCATACGGCTACCTCGAAATCGAGACCGGCGGGTCCGCGAGCATTGCCGATGTCAGCTATGCAGGTTTGATCTATGTCCAGTCCGGTGCCACCGTCGGCGGCCTGTCGCTCGTCGGCAATCTGGCGAGGGTGGAAATCGCCGCCGGCGGCACGGTCACCGGCGCAGTCACCTTCGCCCCCAACACCACGTTCGCGGTCGTGCAGATCGACGGAACGGTGATGCCGGGTAGCGTCATCAGCGGTCTTGACGGGATCGACTCCCTCTACCTCCGCGACGTGCCCTTCGACCCGCACGGCAGCGTCAGCTACGGCGCGGGCACGTTGACCGTGACGGAGGGCGGCATCGCTTACGCCCTCAATGTCGCGCCGATGCCTGATTATGCCAGCGGCCAATTTCTGCTGCACAGCGGCGTGATCGGATTGCTGCCCACGTTCGGCGCCAACAGCGGCACGTCGATCGTGTTCCAGGGCCCGTCGAGCCGCGAAGTCGCGTCGGGGCAGACATCGAGCGGCCTTGCCATCCCCGGCAACGCCTGGATCCTCGTCGATGCCGGCGGCACCGCCGTCTCGGCGGTGCTGTCCGGCAGCGGCGCGCCGCTCACCTATGTCGGCTCGCCGATCGACGGCGGCACGCTGGACCTGAACACCGTTCTCGCGCCGCAGGGACAAGGCGAGAATTCCGGCACCATGCGCGCCGTCACCATCGACGCCGGCGGCAATGTCATCAACGATGGTCTCATCACCTCGGCCATCGTCGCCGACGGCGGCGTGCTGTTCAGCCTCGGCACGATCGAGGGCAGCACGATCATGCATAGCGCCATCGAACTGGACCTCGGTGTCGTAAGCAACGTCGTCATCGACGGCGGACTGGAAGGTCTTGTGTTCACCGGGATCGCCGTCAGCGCGGTTGTCATGAGCGGCGGCGAGCAGGTGGTTGGCGGGTATCTGTCGGCCGACGGGCGGGTGGCCGAAGTCTCCGGCGGCACCGCGTCGGCGACCACGATCGAGGCGGGCGGGTCGATGTTCGTCAACAGCAGCGGCACGGCCATCGCGCCCGAGATCACGTCCGGCGGCACGCTGGTGGTGAACGCGGGGGCGACCGTCAGCGGCGATATCGGCTTCCTCGGCAGCGGCGGGCGGCTGGTGCTGGGCGGGGCCTCCGCCGGCGGGCTGACGCTGTCCGGCTTCGCCGCCGGCGATGCGATCGACCTGCGCGACATCGCGCCGGGCGGCTCGCCCGCCGCCACGCTCAGCGGCGGCGTGCTGACCGTCAGCGCCGGCGGCGGCGTCACCACGCTCGCCCTCGCCGGCAACGTCGCCGGCCTGCGGCTGACGGCGAGCGGCGACGCCGGCTCCGGCACGCTGATCGAGGCGGCCTGCTACGTCGCCGGCACCCGCATCGCGACGACGCGCGGCGAGGTGCCGGTGGAGGCGCTGGCGCCGGGCGACCGCGTCTGCACGCAGGAGGGCCGGACGCGGCCGGTGCGCTGGCTCGGCTGGCGCCATGTGGACTGCGCGCGCCATCCGCATCCCGAGCGGGTCTGGCCGGTGTGCATCCGCGCCGACGCCTTCGCGCCCGGCCGCCCGCGGCGCGACCTGCTGCTCTCGCCGGATCATGCCGTGTTGGTGGACGGCGTGCTGATCCCGGTGCGCTGCCTCGTCAACGGCGCCACCATCGCGCCGGCGCCGGCCGATCGCGTCGCCTATTACCATGTCGAACTCGACCGGCACGATGTCATTCTGGCCGAAGGGCTGCCGGCGGAGAGCTATCTCGACACCGGCAACCGCGCGGCGTTCGCCAATGGCGGCGGGGCGGTTGCGCTGCATCCCGACTTTTCCCGCGCGGTCTGGCAGCGCGACGCCTGCGCGCAACTGGTGATGGAGGGCGCGGCGCTGGCCGCGGTGCGGCAGCGGTTGCTGGCGCGCGCCGCGATGCTCGGCCGTCGGCTCACGCGCGAGCCGATGCTGGCACTGGCGGTGGATGGACGCGCGGTCGTTGCCGAACGCGCCGGCCGGTGGTGGTCGGTGCGGCTGGCGGCAGACGCCGCTTTCTTGCGGCTGCGCTCACGGGTCTGGACGCCGGCCGAAACCGACCCGGACCCCAGCACCGACCCGCGCCGGCTCGGCGTGGCGGTGGGCGCGCTGCGGCGCGACGGCGCCGATCTGGCGCTCGACGACCCGGCGCTGGCCGCCGGCTGGCACGCGCCGGAACCGGGCTGGCGCTGGACCAACGGCGATGCGGCGATCCGGGTCGCCGGCGCGCGGCGCATCGGCTTTGCGGTGGCGATCGTCGGCCACTACTGGCAGACCAGCACCGCCGCGCTGCGTCAGGTGCCGGTGAAGCGCGGCGCCCGCTTCTCGGCGAACGCTGCCCGGCCCTCCCGGTAATCCGCGCTGTCGAAGCAGGCGTCGATCGCCGCCGCGATCGCCGCGGCATCGCCGCCCGCCACCGCCAGCTTCGCCGCGCGCACCGACAGCGGCGCGTTGTCGGCGATGGTGCGGGCGATATCGAGCACGGTGTCCGACAGGTCGGCGTCGGCCACCACCCGGTTGACCAGGCCGATCCGCTCCGCTTCCCGCGCCGGGATGCGGCTGCCGGTGTAGAGCAGCATGCGCGCATGCGCCGGCCCGACCACGCTGACCAGTTGCCGCACCATTTCGCCACTGTAGGCGAGGCCGAGGCGGGCGGCCGGAATGCCGAATTCCGAATCCTCGGCGGCAATGCGCAGGTCGGCCTGCAGCGCGATGGCGAGGCCGCCGCCCAGGCAGAAGCCGCGGATGCGCGCGATCACCGGCCGCGGGAAGGCGCCCAGCCGTGCCCGCCCGGCGCTGGTCCGCCGGTCGTACTCGCGCTGCGCCCCGGCATCGGCGCGGGCGGCGCCGAACTGGCTGATATCGGCGCCGGAGACGAACGCCTTCGCGCCGGCGCCGGTCAGCACCAGCACGCGCACCGACGGGTCGGCCTCCAGCGCGTCCAGCGCCGCCACCAGTCCGTCCCACATGTCGAGCGACATGGCGTTGCGCCTGTCGGGGTTGTTGAAGGTGACGAGGCCGACGCCGCTGTCGATGTCGAGCAGGATCTTGCCGTCCGCGAATTTCATCCGATCACTCCGCGCGCCCGCAGGTCCGAAAGGGTTGCCGCGTCATAGCCGACCTGCCGCAGCACCGCATCCGTGTCCGCGCCCGCATCCGGCGCGGCGCTGCGCAGATCCTTCGGCACGCCGGCGAGCGTCAGCGGCGAGGCGACCAGGCGCTGCGGCCCCAGGCGCGGGTGCATCACGGGGCGCGCGATGCGCAGATGCTCGACCTGCGGATCGGCGAACACCTTGTCGATGGTGTTGATCGGGCCGCAGGGGATGCCGGCCTCGGCGAACAGCTCGACCCACTCCGTGACCGTTTTCGTGCGCGTCACGTCGGCGATCGCTGCGTTCAGCACCGCGCGGTCGGCGCTGCGGCCCTTCTGGGTGCGCCATTCCGGCCGCTCCGCCCAGTCCTGCCGTCCCAGCACGTCGCAGAACCGGACCCATTGCCGGCCGGAGCTGGCGGCGAGGTTGATCGGGCCGTCGCTCGCCGGGAACACGCCGGTCGGGATCGAGGTCGGGTGGTCGTTGCCGGCCTGGCCCGCGACTTCGCCGCGCAGCAGCCAGCGCGCCGCCTGGAAATCCAGCATGAACACCTGCGCCTCCAGCAGCGAGGTCTGCACCCAGCGGCCGATGCCGGTCGCCTCGCGCTCGAACAGCGCCACCATGATGCCGAGCGCGAGCAGGTTGCCGGCGGTCAGGTCGGCAATCGGGATGCCGACGCGCACCGGCCCCTGGCCGGGCAGGCCGGTGATCGACATCAGCCCGCCCAGGCCCTGCGCGATCTGATCGACGCCGGCGCGCGCCGCGTACGGCCCGTCCTGCCCGAAGCCGCTGATGCTGCCATAGACGATGCGCGGGTTGACTTCGCGCACGTCGTCATAGGCGATGCCCAGCCGGTGCTTCACGTTGGCGCGCATGTTCTCCACGATCACGTCGGCGCGCGCCGCCAGCCGCAGGAACGCTTCGCGCCCCTCCGGCGCCTTCAGATCGAGCCGGATCGCCCGCTTGTTGCGGTGCAGGTTCTGCAGATCCGGGCCGTCGCGCTCGCCGGCGATGTCTTCGCCCGTGCCCGTCGGCGGCTCGATGCGGATTACCTGCGCGCCCCAGTCGGCCAGGTGCCGCACCGCGGTCGGGCCGGCGCGCGCGATCGTCAGGTCCAGCACCGTGATGCGGGCGAGCGGCAGGGGTTGGTCCGTGGTCGCCGTGTCGGTCATGCGTGCCTCCCTTCCGCGCGTCGCGTCCCGAGCGTAGCAGACGCGGCATGCAGCCTGTCGATCTCGCCCTGGTCATCGTGCTCGATTGCTCGGCCAGCGTCACCTTCGACGAGTTCGGCCTGATGGCCGGCGGCTGCGGCGCGGCGCTGCGCGACCCCGACGTGCAAGCCGGCCTGCTCGGCGGCCCGCATGGCGCGAGCCTCGGCGCGCTGCTGCTGTTCTCCGGCCCGGACGACCAGGCGGTGTCCGTGCCCTGGAGCCGCATCGGCAGCCCGGGCACGCTGGAGCAGTTCGCGACCGATGTGGAGAACGCCGAGCGCATGGTGCGCGCCACCTCGACCGCGATCGGCGCCGCGCTGCGCGCCGCCGCCGACCTGCTGGACGGGCTGCCCGCGCCGGCGTCGCGGCGCGTCATCGACGTGGTCGGCGACGGGCGCGCCAATGACGGGCCGGCGCCGGCGCCGATCCGCGACCGGCTGGCCGAGGCCGGGATCACCATCAACGGCCTGTGCGTGCTGCACGAGGAGCCGGACCTGGTGGATAGCTTCACCCGCGAGGTGATCGGCGGGCCGGCGGCGTTCGCGCTGCCGTGCCCCGACTACCCCGCCTTCGCCGACGCCATGCGCCAGAAATTGCAACGCGAGATCGCTGGCCTGGCGCCGAACCGGTCCCGCCGCCCGGCGTAGTAGCCGCGCACACTGGACGGAGAGCGATGTCCGGCATCACGGTGCCACAGCCGCCGGACGCGGCGGCGGCCGACGAACTGGTCGATGCCGCTGTCGCCGACGCGGCGGCGCGGGAGGCGGCGCGGCCGGAGATGCCGCTGCCGGAGGACGCCCGGACGGTGTTCCTCGGCGGGCTGTTCGCGCTGGCCAGCCTCGCCGCCCTCTACGCGGCGAGCGATATCGTGCTGCCGATCGTGCTCGCTTTCCTGCTCAACCTGCTGCTGCTGCCGGTCATGCGCGGCAGCGAGCGGCTCGGCCTGCCACGGGTCGCCGGGGCGCTGGTGTGCGTGCTGCTGGTGGTCGCGGTGCTGATCGGCTTTGGCCTGCTGGTCACCGGCCCCGCCGCCGACTGGGGCGCCAGGCTGCCGCAGGCGCTGCCGCAGCTGGAGCGCAAGCTGCGCTTTCTGGCCCGTCCGCTCGCCGCCATGCAGGCGGAGCTGGCGCATATCCAGGGCGGCACCGCGGAGACCGCGCCGGTCGCGGCGGCGACGCCGGTGCGCTTCGCCAACCTGTTCGACACGCTGTTCAGCGGCACGCGCGCCGTCGCCGCCGACTTCTTCACCATGCTGCTGGTGCTGTTCTACGTGCTGGTCTCGGGCGAGACCTTCCTGCGCCGCACCGTGGAAATCCTGCCGCGGTTCAAGGACAAGCGGCGCGCGGTGGAAATCTCGCTGCACGTGGAGCGCCACATCTCTGCCTACCTGGTCACCGTCAGCACCATCAACGCCGTGGTGGGGCTGGCGACGGCGGGCGTGATGTGGGTGTGCGGCGTGCCCGATCCGGCGCTGTGGGGCTTCGCCGCTTTCGCGCTCAATTTCGTGCCGATCCTCGGGCCGCTGGTCGGTGTCGGACTGTTCGCTTTCGTCGGCGTGCTGGCGCTTGGCGCCGGCTGGCCGGCGCTGCTGCCGGCCGGCCTCTATCTGCTGATCCATCTGGTCGAGGGCGAGGCGGTGACGCCGATGCTGCTCGCCCGCCGCTTCACCATCAATCCGGTCGCGGTCGTGCTGGGGCTGGTGTTCTGGTACTGGATGTGGGGCGTCCCCGGTGCCATGCTGGCGGTGCCGATGCTGGCGATCACGAAAATTGTCTGCGACGACGTACCGCCGCTGCGAGCCTTCGGGCACTTCCTCGAAGCGTAGCCAACGCGCCGCCGCGCCACAGGCCGAGCAGCAGCGTCACCACCGCCAGCGCGTCCGAGGTCAGGCCCCAGCGCGAGCCGACCAGCAGATTGTGCGACACCCAGAACACCTCCGAGCCGAGGAAGCACCAGCGGATCGCCTGCGCCCCGCGCTGCAGCCGCCCGAGCGCGGAGAGCAGCCCGCCGGCCTCGGCCAGCACCGAGGTGACGCCGGCGAAGGTGGCGACCGTGGTGGCCAGCGCCGCGGCGATGGTGGCGCCGAACACCGACAGGCGCAGCCGCCGGTTGCCGATCGTCGCCGCGCTGACCGCCTGGATCACGCCGGCCGCATTCATCGCCGCCGCCGTCGGCGCGCCGAGCAGCAGGTAATGCAGCCCGAACAGCAGCGCGCTCGCGGTCTGCAGCGCCAGGATGACGCGCCGGCTTCTTTGCAGCGGCCAGGAGCAGTTCACCACCACGGCGAGCGCCCCGGCGCAGGTCGCCGGCGGCAGGGCAAGCAGCGGATGCAGCAGGTTCAGGGACAGCGTCATGGCACGGCTCCGTGGCCCGCCGGTCCCGTCACGGCGCCGGAGCGGCACCGCTATGTTCTAGGCGCGGCCATGTGGGCATGTGCCTGCGTTTCGCGCATGGCCGGGCTCGCGCGGCCCGGTCGTCACTGACGCGGTTTCGCCACAGTCGTGATGTCAGCCGGCAGCGGCCGCGGTGGCCGGCACGCGCCGGTTCAGCAGTTGCAGCCCGGCGCAGATCGCCGCCAGCCCGACCAGCAGCCCGGTCGACAGCGCCTCGCCGAGCAGTACGCCGCCGGCCACGATGCCGAACAGCGGGGTGAGGAAGGTG
>JAJZVE010000200.1 GCA_021845835.1 Pseudomonadota bacterium
CCATCATGGCCGAACTCCGCAGCGTCGATCCCACCACCCTCCAGCCCAATCCCGACAATCCGCGCCGCACGCCGGCGCCACAGGCGATGGACGACCAGCTCGTCGCCTCGATCAAGGCGATCGGCCTGATTCAGCCGCCCCGCGTGAAGGACGTGGACGGCACGCTGGTTCTCATCACCGGCAACCGCCGCGTCAGCGCGGCGATCGCCGCCGGTCTCGCCACCATCGACGTGCTGGTATGCGAGGCGGACGAGGTGGCCGACGCCATGCGCTCGGTCTCGGAGAACCTGATCCGGGCCTCCATGACCAGCGTCGATATCTGGCGCGCCACCGAGGCGCTCGCTGCTCAGGGCTGGAACGAGCAGGGCATCGCCGACGCACTCGCCCTGCCGGTGCGCACCGTGCGCCGGCTCCGGCTGCTCGCGCATCTGCATCCGGCCATGCTCGATGTCATGGCAGCCGGCAGCATGCCCAACGAGGAGCAGCTTCGCACCATCGCCGCGGCAACCCGCGAGGAGCAGGCCCAGGTCTGGAAGAAGCACAAACCGAAGAAGGGCCATGATTGCGCCTGGCACGAGGTGGCGCGCGCGCTGTCCAGGCGCCGCATGCCGTTCTCGGCCGCAAAATTCGGCGACGACCTCGCCCAGGCCTACGGCGTCGTCTGGGAGGACGATTTGTTCGCACCCGCCGGCGAGGACGGCCGCTTCACCACCAATGTCGAGGGCTTCTTCGGCGCGCAGCTCGAGTGGCTACAGGCCAATCTGCCGGAGCGCGGCACGCTGCTGCCGACCGACGAATACGGCCGCTACCAGCTGCCAAAGCAGGCCGAGCACGTCTATGGCAAGCCCGGCAAGACCGACCTCGTCGGCCACCACCTCGACCCGAACACGGGTGAGGTGCGCACGATCGCCTACCGCCTGCCCGAGCCGAAGAAACCGGCCAGGATGGGGAAGGGCGCCCAGCCCACCGAGGAGACGCCGGACTCGGGCACCGTGCCCGCCCGTACCCGGCCGGAGGTGACCCAGAAAGGCAGCGCCATGATCGGCGACCTGCGCACCGACGCGCTGCACCAGGCGCTGCGCGAGGCGGAGATCGACGACAGCACGCTGCTCGCGCTGCTCGTACTCGCGCTCGGCGGCCGCAACGTCTCCGTCCAGAGCGGCGCTGGCCTGGGGGCACGGGACCGCGAGCAGATCGGCCAGACCCTCATCGAGGGCGGCGTGCTGACGACCGACCAGGACGCGATCCGCACCGCCGCAAGGGCAATGCTGACCATCGCGCTCTCCTGCCGCGACAACGCCTCCACCAGCGGCCCGTTCGCCCGCGTCGCCGGCGACGCCATCGGCGCCTCGCTCTGCCTGCCCAACATGGCGACCGAAGCGTTCCTCGCCTGCCTCTCCAAGGCCGCCATCGAGAAGGCCGCCGCCGCCGAGGGCGTGCGTGTCGAGGCCCGTGCGAAGGATACCCGCGCACGCCTGGTCGAGCGCTTCAAGACCAGCGTTTATGTCTATCCGGCCGCGCTCTTCCGGCTGACGCCGGAGGAGGCGAAGCAGGCAGCCGAATCGCGGCGCACCATCCCGGGCGCTGGCCTGACCGACGGGGGCGACGCTGCCGGCGACAGCGCTGACGAGGCACGCGGCGAGGCCGGCCTGGATGGCGAGCAGACCGGCATCACCGAAAATTCCGGTGCCGATCGGTGGAACGACGCCGGCAACGGCGGACTGGCCGACGCCGCGGACTGATCCCGCGCAGCCCGGCCCGGCCATGCCCGGGCCGGGGCTCCGCGCCCGAACGAGGATCCGACCATGACCCGCCTCATGTCAGCGGACGACGGGGCCACCGCGCTCCCGACCCGGCTCAGCACGTCCCACCCCACCCTGCCTGCCTCCGGACAGGTCCATCCACACCTCGACCGCGACTGCCTTCACGCCGGCATCGCGCGCCGGCGCCAGGCGCTCGCCGGCCTTGAGGCCGCCATGGTCGCCGCCTGCGAGAAGGCCGCCGCCCGCGGCGCCGCCGGCGGTGTGCGCATGGATGACCGCGCCACCTGGGACCGCGCCATGTGGCAGCGCGACCTGGACGCGGCGGCACGGCTGGAACCCGACTTCGGCCCGCGCATGCGCCGGCTGCTCCAGGAGATCGACCAACTCACCCGGCTGATGGCGCTGCCCGTCGCCGCATAGCGGTGCCGCGCCCGAACGCCCGGCCGCTGCCACAGCCCGGGGCGACACCCGCACGACAGCGAGCGGGGCAACACAGCGCCTCTCGCAAGGAGCTTCCCGTGAACCATCCCGCGTCGGCGGCAGCCACGCTGCCGCCGCTCTGCTATGTCCGCCACCCGGGCACGGGCGAGACCGTCGCGATCCACCGCGGCGAAGACGGCTATCACCCGATCCGCACGCGCTGCTCACCCGAGTGCCTGAACAGCCGCCTGCCGCACCCGCCGACCGAGGACGACATCGCCGCCATGCAGCACGGCTCGCTCATCGGCTGGGACACGCCGGGCGCCGATCCGAACACATGGCGACGGCGCCGGGAAGCGAGGCTGTGATGCCCCAGATCTCGGTCGCGAGCTGGGGCGGTCCCGACGGGCCGTTCCAGCTCGCAGGCCGGGACGCCATCCGGCACCGGGCGGTGCTGAGCCCGGCGCATGATCGCCTGTGGGACTATGCCGGCGGCCATCAGGGCTGCTATGGCTGGCTGCGCGCCGCCAACCGGCGCCATCGAGCGCGTCACCACCTTCATCAGCCTGCTCGACCTGCCCGATCGCCTCTGGCGCGACGAATACGACGATCGCGTGCCAGCAGGCGAAGTTGCGGACATCGCGCTCGACGAGGTGGCGGCCGAGTTCGGGATCGACCCGGCGTGACCGAATCCAGATTGCCGATCACCTTCCTGCCCGGCCTGCCGGCTCGGGGAGACGGCGCTCTCTGGCGCGCAGCATGTCGGCCACGCGATCTGGTGCTGCTGAGTGCTGATGCCGGCACGCTGGCGGCCGAGAAAAGGGTGGACGCTGGACGTCCGGCATCCTAGATAGTCTGGCGGCAGGCGGAGGCCGATGTGATTGTCAGCTATCGCGACAAGCGCACCAGGAGCTTTGCTGACGGCGATTTCGTCCGCGAGTTCGAAGCCTTCCGCAAGCAGGCCGAGAAGCGGCTGACGATCCTGGAAGCGGCAACCGGACTGGATGACCTCCGCGGACTGCCGTCGAACCGGTTGGAAGCCCTGCAGGGCGACCGTCGAGGCCAGTGGAGCATCCGAATCAATCTCCAGTGGCGGCTGTGCTTCGAGTGGCCCCAGGGCGCTTCCGGCCCGACCAACGTCGAGATCGTGGACTACCACTGAGCCTAGGAGGGCCATGCCATGACACGCACCCCGATCCACCCCGGCGAAGTCCTGGCCGACGAACTGGCCGAACTTGGGATGACACCAACCGAGCTGGCCCGCCAACTCCGCGTGCCGCACAACCGGATCACGCAGATTATCCGGGCCAGGCGCGCCATCACCGGCGATACGGCGCTGCGGCTCGGCCACTGGTTCGGCACCAGTCCGGCCTTCTGGATGAACCTGCAGAGCCTCTACGACGTGCGGCTTGCCGAGCAGCAGAGCGGCGGCGAGGTGGCCCGCCTGCCGCGTCGTGCCGATGCCCCCAGCGGGAATGCACAGCACAGTTAGCATGAACCGGCGCATCGAGCGTGTCACCACCGTCAGCCTGCTCGACCTGCCCGATCGCCTCTGGCGCGACGAATACGACGATCGCGTGCCACCAGGCGAAGCTGCGGACATCGCGCTCGACGAGGTGGCGGCCGGGTTCGGGATCGACCCGCCATGATCGGCGCGGCAGACCAGGCACTCCGCACCGCCACCGCGGAGAAGGCCTTGCATGGCTGGAGCAGGCGACCGACTGGCTGGAACGCCGGCTCGCGCGAGGCTCGCTGGGTCGACCGAGGTTCCGGATGGGGAAGACGGCGGCTTGCATTTGCTTGCATCTCGCATCAGATAATGGTCATGGCACAAACCCGCACCAAAAGTCCAAGCAGAAGCAGTCGCCAGCAGCGCGGGGCGAAGCGCCCCACCCCAGCGGGGAAAGTCGCCATTACCGTGCGGCTCGACCCGGCACAGGTCCGGCAGTTGCAGGCGGTCGCCGAGGCTGAGAACCGGACCCTCACCAATTACGTCGAGACCGCCCTGATCCACGACCTTGCCGTCCGCAGCGAGGCCGCGCGGGTCATCAGGATGCATGCAGCCCCCGGAACATCCACGAAAATCGCCCCGGAGGACGTCGTGCGCGGCGAAGGGGAATCCGATCCAGCCTATGCCCGACGGCAGGCGCTGCTGACCGAGCTGTGGTCGATCCCGGACGACGGCTGAGGGTCCGGCGATGATTCCCGGCGCTTTTGTCCGCGTGCTGTTTCCGACCCATGAGAAGCCCCGCCAGCCGGGGCTTCTTCATATCGGCTATCTGCTCGGCTGCACCGCCACCGAGGCGATGGTGGCCTACACCACCTCGCAACCCTGGTCCGCCCATGTGCCGCTCCCCGCCGGCGCAAGGTTCTTCGACGCCGAGGACGCGGCAAGGCTGAACCAGTCACGCGCCTTCCTGCTGCGTCTCGATGTGCTGGCGAAGCTGCCGCTCACCGATGCCTGGTTCCCTGACATTGCACACCCTGAGCAAGGCGTGATCGCCGTCGCTCCATCCAGGCTGCAAGAAGAACTGACCAGCCTCGCCATGAACCTCGTCCGACGCCGGCGCGCGCTGATCCAGATGCGAGGCCTGTAGCGTCCGCCATGGGCAACAACGCGAGCGCCAGACGCAACCCGACGATGCCTGCCGAATCCGGCGAAAGCCCGAAGCCCGCCCCGGCGCTCCTCCACCTGCACACGTTTGACCAACTCGGCGTAGGCAGGATCGGTGCCATCCAGCGCCGTCAAAGCGAGCGCCTTGTCGAGCGGGGCCGGCACCGATGCGTTGATGGAACCGAGTACGGCGGCGGCATCCCACTCGGTGACCGCCTGCTTGGTTTCCTTCCCGATCTGTACGTCAACGCGCCGGAGCGCGTCGGCGTCTTCAGCCGCGTCCTCAAGGGGGGCATCCCGGGTCACAGGCCGAGCTTCCCGGCCGGGCTTGCCTGGCTGAGCCTGGCGCGCCGGACGTAGCTGCGCATGGTGGTCAGGCTGCGGTGCCTGGTGTGGCCCATGATTTCCTCGTCCGGCACGCCGTTGCGGTAGGCCGTGGTCACGAACCCCGCCCGCATGCCGTGCGGCGTCACCGGCTCGAGCAATGTGCCCTTGATCCCCGCCAGGGCGGCTCGCCTGAGCAGGATCTGCCGGACGGCGTCCGCACTCATGCGGGTCGCGGCCACGGTGCGCCAGCGTGTCACTTTCCGCAGGACCGGCCCGTCCGTGATGCCGGCCGCTTCGAGCCAGGCGGCGAGGGCCGCCACGGGACACGTCTCGGGCGTGCTGCCCCGGACGATCCCGATCTCGGCACCGGCGCCCGTCTTGTCGGTCTTCGAGCGCGCGATCAGCAGCCGCAGGCCGGTCGGGGTCGGACGGATATGCGCGACATCGAGGCCGACCAGCTCCGAGCGGCGAAGCGCGCCCGCAAAGCCGATCAGGAGCAAGGCGCGGTCCCGCAGTCCCGCGAGGTCGTCGCCGCAGGTGCCGACCAGTCGCCGGATCTCCTCGGTGGTGAGCGCGGCCGAGCGTCGCGCCGGCGCGCCATGGGTGCGGGCGATGCCGCGGAGCGTCTCGCGGATGGCCGGGTGGCGGGTGTCGAGCGGCTGCCGGGCGATCCGGTGGGCCCGGGCGATGGCGGCGACCCGGCGGCGCAAGGTGGGCAGTGCATAGCCGAGGCCGGAAGCGGCCAGATAGGCACCGACCGTTTCAGGTGTGGCCGGCAGGGACTGGAAGCCGTGCGCTGCGCACCAGGCATTGAAGTTGGCGAGATCTGCCGCGTAGGCCCGTAAGGTTGCCGGCGCATCGGCGGCCGACTGGTAGGCCTTCGACTTCGCCAGAGCGAGCGCGGCCCGCGGGGCGGGCGGCTTCCGGCCATCGCCAAGGCGGGCAAGCTGGCGCGACCGGGCGGCACGGAGGATGTCGTTCATGCCCCCGATCAGAGCACGGATCATCACACGCGAGAAGGGTCATTATCGCGTGTTGACGGGCGTTGCTCCGCCTTTGGGCATTAACTGGGTCACGAACTGCTCACGAAGAGGTTGCGCAGTGCAATTCCCGGCGGGTCGAGGACGATCGAGCCGTCGCGGATGATCCGGGTCGCAATGCCGCCTGTCGCATCCCGCGCGTGATGGATCACGGTGCGGTTCTCGGTCTTGATAATGAGGTAATGACGAACCGACGGAAGCCGGAAGTAGTCCTCAGGGCGCCACACGCCGCCGATGGACTGGCCACGGCTGTGCTGGCCGCGACCGGCCTGGTGCGGGATAATCTGCGCAGGATGACCCAGGCATCGAGTCGCAGCGGCGTTGCCGCCACACGCATGAGCCAATCGCCGCGTGCCCCCGCGGCACAGGCGCCCTTGCCTGGACTCGACGCGCAACCGGATCGGCCGGGCGCCGACCCTCCCGGACGGGAGTTCTGGATCGGCCGTGTGCGCAGCGCGCTGGCCGAGCGGTCCTCGCATGCGCAGGCGTTTGCCGAGGAGGGGCTGCGGGCCTGGCCGGCCGACCCGGAGTTGCTGCTGCTGGCGGCCCTGACCGCGCTGGCCGCGGGGCTTCCGGAGCGGGCGCTGGCACTGCTGAAGCGCTATGGCAAGCGCTACGTGCCGGGCAAGCCCGTGGCGCTGCTCACGGCGCTCGCCATCGCCCAGCAAGGGCAGTTCGCGCGGGCCTGGACGACACTGCACGCCGAAGGGCTGGAGACCGACCGCGCCGCACGGTCCTGGTTCGTCGGCGACGACGTGATGGCGGACTGGCTGGTCGCCAGCCTGCGCCAGATCCGGCTGGAGCGGTCGCGTCCCCAGGAGCCGACGCAGGCGCGGCGACGCGCCGCTCCGCCGCCGGTTGCGTCCCGCCAGCCCGGATCGGCCGCCGTCCTGCCGCCGTCGGCGCGTCTCGCGCCCGCTCGTGCCAACGGGCGCGAGGTCATCCCGCCGCTCCTGCCGGTCGCCGACCTGCCGCAGCTGGAGGCGCGCTTCGACATGGCGTTCGAACTTGCCAACGCCGATGCGATCGCGATTGCCGATACCGAAGCTACCGCAGACTTCGACGCGTTCCGCCTGCGCGGCGAACTGGTCCGGCTGAGCCTGTTCGAGGGGTTCGACGAACTGCTCTGCCTGCCGGCGTTGCAGGGCGTGGAGGCGCATTGGTACCAGGTCGAGACCGTCCGCAAGGTGCTGAAGCAGTATCGCGGCCGCGTCCTGCTGGCCGACGAGGTCGGGCTCGGCAAGACCGTGGAAGCGGGGATGGTACTGAAGGAATATCTGCTGCGCGGCATGGCCGAGCGCATCCTGATCCTCACGCCGGCCTCGCTGGTGGGGCAGTGGCGCGACGAAATGGCGAGCAAGTTCGGCATCGACTGCGCCACCAGCCACGACCCGCTGCTGCGCAGCGACCCCGCGGCGTTCTGGGCGCAACCGCGCGTGATCGCCTCGATCGCGGCGGCGCGCCGCAAGGAGCAGGCCGATCTGCTCGCGGGCCTTGGCTACGACGTGGTGGTGGTCGATGAGGCGCATCACCTGCGCGACCAGGCGAGCGCGAGCTACCGCTTGGTCAACAGCCTGCAAAAGCGCTTCCTGCTGCTGCTGTCGGCAACGCCGGTGCAGAACAGCCTGCTTGAGCTGTACAACCTGCTGACCCTGCTGC
>JAJZVE010000201.1 GCA_021845835.1 Pseudomonadota bacterium
GGGAACCGTCTATCTGCTCGCCGGGCGCCCCGCCGACGCCGAAGCCGCCTTCGCGGCGGAGCTCGCCACGACGCCCTTCGGTGCGTTGGCGATCGCCGAGGCCACGGCACTGCAGGCCGCCGGCAAGGCCGACGCCGCGCGCACGCAGCTCACCACATGGGCGGCAAGCCTGCCGGACCCGACGGTTTCGGAGTTTCTGGCCTCGCTGGACATCCAGACCAGGCAGTTCCAGGCGGCAGCATCGGCGCTCCAGGGCGTGCTGGCCGGGCGACCGGACGACGTGGTGGCGCTCAACAACCTCGCCTGGGTCTATCAACAACTGAACGACCCGCGGGCGGAGGCGCTCGCCCACCGTGCCTATCTGCTCGGCCCCGGGGCGCAGACTGCCGACACGCTGGGCTGGATCCTGACCCGACGCGGCAAACCGACCGTGGGCCTGTTGCTGCTGCGGCAAGCCGCCGCGCAGCTGCCGCGCGATCCGAGCGTGCAATACCATCTCGCCGTGGCGCTGGACGATGCCGGCCAGCACGAACAGGCCGGCGCCCTGCTCGGCGCGATCATGGCGCAGAAGGTGCGTTTCGACGAGCAGGACGCGGCACGCCAGTTGCTGCAGAAGCTCGTGCCGGAGCAGCCCGTGCCGCCGGCAGCGCCCGCGCAGCAATAGCAGCGAGGCGGCGGCCGTGCCGGCCGCTCAATCCTCGACCGCGATGCGATGCGCCGGCATGGAAGAAAAAAAGCCCCGGACGCGCATCGCGCAACCGGGGCAAGGGTGGGAGGAAGTGAATACACCTTCTCCATGTCCCGCTTTGTCGGCCAACGGTATGATCCAGGTCAAAAACGCACATCAGGAAAATGACTTCGGGCTGCGAGTCCGAGGCGCGCCGGCGACGGCATGGCGTGGCGGGGAATGATGGCGCCGCGATGGGCCACCACTGCCCCCGCGAGTCCGTGTCCCGCTGCCGCTGCGGCGTCCGGCGCCAGTCCTGCCAGCCGGGCGGCGATATAGGCGGCAGCGAAACTGTCGCCGGCAGCCGTGGTGTCCACCACGGCGGACACCGGCGCGGCCGTGACCAGAAGCGGCGCAGTCTGCGGGCGCCGGATGACGCAGCAGGGCTCGCGCAGTTTGACCACCGCTTCGGCCGCCGGCGCGGCCCTGGCGAGTTCGCCCTCCCAGTCCGCCCCGAACAGCGGTTCGAGATCCTCGACCGAGGCGAACACCAGATCGGCCCCGGCGATCGCGCGTCGGAACGCATCTTGCGCCACGGCGCGATCCGGCCAGCCGCGCGGGCGGAAATTGGTGTCGAAGGCAATGCGCGCGCCCCCTGCCCGCGCCGCCCGCAGCGCCTCGGCCAGCCGCTGCCGGCCTGCGTCGCCGTACAGCGATAGGCTGACGCCGGAATAGTAGATCAGCCGGAAGGCCGCGAGCGCGGCCACGATGCGGCCGGTATCCGGCAGCGCGAACAGCCGCCGCGCGGCGGCGCTGTCACGCCAGTAGAGGAAGCGACGTTCGCCGCGCGGATCGGTCTGGATGACGTAAAGCCCCGGCATCGACCCGGCGCAGCGCGGCACCAGCGCCGTCCCGACCCCCTCGCGCTGCCACGCGGCGAGCATCTCGCCGCTCCAGGCGTCATCGCCGAGCGCGGTCACGTAGTCCACCTTCACGCCGAGGCGGGCAAGATAGATGGCGGTGTTGAGCGTATCGCCGCCGAAGCCGCGGGCGAACCGGCCGTCCGGCTCCTCCCGCAGCTCGACCATGCATTCGCCGATGCAGGCGACGCGCATCCGCGGCCCGGCGCGGCCGCGGCGGCTACTGGCCGGCAACCTCGCTCCAGCTCGGGCAGGTCCGCTGATCCACGGGCGTGTCATAGGCCTGGGCATTGGCCTTGCTGACCACCACGACCGGAAGCGTGATCTCGGACCTGATCGGCTCATGCCGGACGGCACGCACGGCGATCATGGTGCCGATGCAGCCTTGCAGAAACCCGTTGTAGTCGCCGCTCGCCAGCATCCGTCCGGCCTTGATCGCGTCCACTGCCTCCTTGGTCGCGTTGATGCCGACCACCAGCGCCTTGCGCCCGGCGTCGTTCAGCGCGTCGATGGCGCCGATCGCCATGGCATCGTTGGCCGCGATCACGCCGTTCACGTCAGGATGCGACTGCAGCAGGTTCTCCATCACCTGCATGCCCTGCAGGCGCTGGAAGTTGGCCGGCTGGCTGGCGACCACCTTGACGTCGGGATATTCCTTGAGCGCGTCGCGGAAGCCGCGCGTCCGGTCCTGGCTGGTCAGCGACCCCGGCACGCCTTCCAGAAGGATGACGTTGCCCTTGCCGCCCAGCGCCTTCAACATCACCTCCGCGATCGCCTTGCCGATGTCGTGGTCATTGGCGCCGACGAAGGCGACGAAGTTGCCGGAGGCCGAGCGGTCGGTAACGTTCACCACCGGGATGCCGGCGGCGTTGATCCTGGCCACCCCCGGCCCGATCGCCTTGTAGTCCACCGGCACCAGCACCACCGCGGCCGGCTTCTTGACCACCACGTCGTCGATCTGGCTCATCTGCTCGGCGATGCTGTCGGCCTTGGTCGGCACGTATTCCAGCAGCCTGACGTGCAGCATGGCCGCCGCCTTCTCGGCGCCGATGCGCTCGGCGGCGAAGAACGGGTTGGTCTGGTTCTTGGTGAACAGCGCCACCGTCTCGCCATCCGCGCGCGCCAGCGCGGGCGCCATCATGCCCAGCACGGCCGCCACGGCTGCCAGTTTCAGTCCACGCATCCGAAATCCTCCCCTCCGTTATGGGCGCTCAGGCCCGCGTCAAGCCGTGCCGCCTGGTACGCAGATCGAGCCAGACGGCGAGAATCACGATCAGCCCGGTCACCAGCGGCTGCCAGTTGGCGTTCACTTCCAGCAGGTTCATCCCGTTCAGCACCAGCGTCAGCAGCAGCGCGCCGGTGAAGCTGCCGAACAGCGAGCCGACGCCGCCGAACAGCGAGGTGCCGCCGATCAGCACCGAGGCGATGGCGGGCAGCGTGAGCGTGTCGCCGATATCCGCCTCCGCCGAATTGAGGCGGGCGAGGAACACCAGCGAGGCGAAGCCGACCGCGAGACCGCTGCCGACGTAAACGAGAATAAGCCGCCGCCGCACCGGCACGCCGGACAGGCGCGCGGCTTCCGCATTGGCGCCGATGGCATAGACCTGCTGGCCCCAGATGGTGCGCCGCGTGAACACGGTGCCGAGCGCCAGCAGCGCCAGCATCACCAGCACCGGCACCGGCACGCCCAGCACGCGGCCGATGCCGATCTCGCGAAAGCCGCGCGGAAAGCCGTACACCGCCTCGCCGCCCATGGCGGCGTAGGCGACACCCTGCAGCACCCACAGCATGCCGTAGGTGGCAATGAAGGACGGGATGCGCACCAGGCTCACCATCAGCCCGTTCAGCAGCCCGACCAGCGCCCCCGTGCCCAGCCCGACGCAACTGCCGAGCAGCGGCGACCCCGTCGCCTTCATCACCGACCCGGCGAGGCAGGCGGAGAGCGCGATGTTGGCGCCGACCGACAGGTCGAGTCCCGCGGTGATGACGACCAGCGTCAGGCCGGAGGCGAGGAAGAACAGCAGGCTGGTCTGGCGCAGCACGTTGACGATGTTGCCGGTGGTCAGGAAGGCGTCGCTGGCGAGCGCCAGCGCCGCGCCCAGCAGCAGCACCGCCAGCAGCCGCCCGCCCGCGTCCAGCACCGCGCCCGGCAGCACGAGGCGCTTGCGGCCGGGCGCGGCCAGCGGCGCCCCGCTCACGGCGCGGCACTCCGCAGCACATCGACCAGCAGCGCCAGGATCACCAGCACGCCGACGCACGCCACCTGCAACGAGGACGGCCACGCCAGCAGATCGAGTCCGTTGCGCAGCACGCCGATGGCGAGCACCCCCAGCACGGTGCCGCCGATGCGTCCGTCGCCGCGCTCGAACGAGGTGCCACCGACCGCGACCGCGGCGATGGCGTCGAACTCCATGCCGATGCCCGCCGTCGGATGGCCGGCGTTCAGCCGCGAGGTCAGCAGCAGCGCCGCCAGTCCCGCCATCGTGCCGCCCAGCGCATAGACCGCGACCAGCATCGGCGCCGGCCGCACGCCGGCCAGTCGCAGCGCCTCGCGGTTGCCGCCGAGGGCGAAC
Source organism: Pseudomonadota bacterium (assembly GCA_021845835.1). Next base: position 4,161 of record JAJZVE010000201.1, read on the forward strand.
ACGTAGGACCCGAATGCGGTGCGATGCAGCAGCCAGCCGAACGCGGCCCAGGCCAGCAGCAGCAGCAGCGCCGGCAACGGCAGCCCCAGCACGCTGCCGCCATAGACGCGCAGCAGCGCCGGCGGGATGCCGGTGATGCTCTGTCCGCCGCTGGCGACCAGCGCGAGGCCCTGCGCGATGCCGAGCGTGCCCAGCGTGGCGACGAAGGGCGGCAGGCCGACCCGCGCCACCAGCACGCCGTTCGCCACCCCGAAGCCGAGGCCGACCGCCGCCCCGGCCAGCAGCGCCGGCCAGAGCTGCCCGGTGGCCACCGCGACCGAGGCGATCACCACGGAGCCGAGCGACACCACCGCGCCCGCCGACAGATCGAGGCCCTCCGTCATGATGATCAGCGTCATCGGCAGCGCCAGCAGCATCAGCACCGCCGACTGGTCCACCACGTTGACGAGATTGGCGCCGGTGAGGAAGTCCCGGCTGCCGAGCGCGAAGCCCAGACCGAGCGCGACCAGGATCACCGCGACCCCCGGCGCCGCGCGCAGCCGCCGCGTCAGCGGCAGGGCGGACGCGGCATCAGGCATCGTGCATGCCCATGCGGACGATCGCCTCCTCGGTGAGCTGCGCCCGCGCCAGCTCGCCGACGATTTGCCGGTCGCGCATCACGTAGGCGCGGTCGCAGACCTGCACGATCTCCGACTGTTCGGAACTGATCATCAGCACGCCCGCACCATGCGCCACCAGTTCGTCGATCAGCGCGAAGATCTGCGCCTTGGCGCCGACATCGATGCCGCGCGTCGGCTCGTCGAAGATGAACAGCCGCGCCTCGGCCGCCAGCCATTTGCCGATCACCACTTTCTGCTGGTTGCCGCCCGACAGCGCCAGCACCGGCTGGCCGAGCGAGGCGGTGGCGATGCGCAGGCGCCGCACCATTTCCGTCGCCACTGCCCGCGCGCGGCGCGCGCCGTACCAGGCGCGCGGGAACAGCCGCGGCAGCGCGGCGGCCAGCAGGTTCTCCTCCACCGAGCGGATCAGCGCCAGCCCCTCCGCCTTGCGGTTTTCCGGGATCAGCGCCATGCCGAGCCGTGCTGCGCGGTCCGGACCGCCGCCGCGCAGCCGGCCGAACACCCGCACCTCGCCGGAGGTCACGCGATCGGCGCCGAAGATCGCGCGCGCCACCTCGCTGCGGCCGGAGCCGACGAGGCCGCACAGGCCGACGATCTCGCCCTCGCGCACGTCAAGGTCGATGCCGCTGATGCCGTTCGGGCTGGCGAGGCCGCGCGCCTGCAGCAGCACCGGGCCGGGGGCGCGGAAACGACGCGGATAGTTCGTCTCGACGCTGCGGCCCACCATCAGCCGCACCAGTTCCTGCGGCGTCGCCTGCTGCGGCAGCAGCGTGCGGACATGGCGGCCATCGCGCAGCACCGTGATGCGGTCGCCGAGCGCGAACACCTCCGCCATGCGGTGCGAGATGTAGATGATGGCGACCCCGCGGTGGCGGAGCCGGCGCATCATGGCGAACAGGCGCTCCGCCTCGCGGTCGGACAGGGCGGCGGTCGGCTCGTCCATCACCAGGATGCGCGCGTCCTGCGACAGCGCCTTGGCGATCTCCACCATCTGCTGCTGCGCGACGCCGAGGCGATGCACCCTGGTGCGCGGGTCGATGTCGAAGCCGATCTCCGCCAGCACGCGCCGCGCCGCCGCGTGCAGGCGCGCGCGGTCCACCGTGCCCGGGATGCGTCCCGGCGGCGCGCGGCCGAGGAAGATGTTCTGCGCGATGGTCAGATAGGGCACCAGCGAAAATTCCTGGAAGATCACCGCGATGCCGAACCGCCGCGCGTCCGCCGGCGTGGCAATCCGCACCGGCTGGCCGGCGTGCAGGAACTCCCCGGCATCGGCCAGCACGGCGCCGCACAGGATCTTCATCAGCGTGGACTTGCCGGCGCCGTTCTCGCCGAGCAACATATGCACCTCGCCCGGCCAGACCGGCAGCGAGACGTCGTCCAGCGCCTGCACGCCGGGGAAGCTTTTGCTGATCCCGCGCAGTTCGAACAGCGGCAGATGTGCGGTGGCGGCCGGGCCCTGCTGGACGGCCGGGAGCGTCACGGTCATCGGTTCCTCCGCGCGGATCGTGCCGGGGATCGCGCCGACGCGCCAGCCCGAACCTGCATGGCCGACCGCATTGCCGCCGCTTCCGGCCGGGGCTGGACGCGGGGCGGCGGCTGTAGCAGCCTGTCGGCGATTGACGCGGCATCGTCCGGTCTGCCGGACAGACGGCGAGCGGCCGCGCCCCCGCCGGGAGGAGCCAGGACCATGCCCGATATTCCCCACACCACGAAACTGCGGCCCGAGGATGCCGATCCGCACTGGCGCTGGCAGCGTGCCCTGTCCGCGCCCGGGCACAGCGGCGTCGATTTCGAGACGCGCGTCGATTTCCGCCGGCTGCAGCGCTACCGGCTGGAACGCGCCCGCGCGGCGCTGCGCAACAGTTCCTGCGGCGCCCTGCTGCTGTTCGACGTGAACAACATCCGCTACATCAGTGGCACTACTATCGGCGAATGGGGGCGCGACAAGTTCTGCCGCTTCGCCCTGCTGACCGGCGACAACGAGCCGATCGTGTGGGACTTCGGCTCGGCGGCGGTGCATCACCGGCTGTATTGCGACTGGCTCGACCCGTCGAACTGCCGCGCCGGCGTGCTCGGCATGCGCGGCACCATCCCACCGTCGTTCGGGCTGATGAAGGCGCATTCCGAGGAGATCATGGCGCTGCTGCGCGATGCCGGCGTGGCCGGCGAGCCGGTCGGCGTGGACATGACCGAGACGGCGATGCACTTCGCGCTGACCGAAGCCGGCATCAAGGTGGCGGACGGCCAGCAGATCATGCTGGACGCGCGCGAGATCAAGAACGTTGACGAGATCACGCTGCTCAACCAGGCCGCCGCGATGGTCGATGGCGTGTACCACATGATCTGGGAGGAGCTGAAGCCGGGCGTGCGGGAATCCGATATCGTCGCGCGCGCCAATGGCATGCTGTACAGCATGGGATCGGACGACGTGGAGGCGATCAACGCGATCTCCGGCGAACGCTGCAATCCGCATCCGCACAATTTCACCGACCGCCTGGTGCGGCCGGGCGACCAGGCGTTCTTCGACGTGCTGCACTCGTTCAACGGCTACCGCACCTGCTACTATCGCACCTTCGCCATCGGCCGCGCGACGGCCTCGCAGCGCGACGCCTACAAGCAGTGCCGCGAGTGGCTGGACAACGCGATCGGCCTGATCCGGCCGGGCGAGAGCACGGCCAGGGTGGCGTCGGTCTGGCCGGCGGCGACCGCGTTCGGGTTTCCGGACGAGCGCTCGGCGTTCGGGCTGCAATTCGGCCACGGCCTGGGCCTGTCACTGCACGAACGGCCGATCATCAGCCGCCTGGTCAGCCTCGATCACCCGATGGAAATCAAGACCGGCATGGTGTTCGCGCTGGAGACCTACTGCCCGGCGAGCGACGGCTATTCCGCCGCGCGCATCGAGGAGGAGGTGGTGGTGACCGACATAGGCTGCCGCGTCATCACGCATTTCCCCGCCGAGGATCTGCCGATCGCCAACGCCTACTGAACCGGATGGCCGGCGCGGCCGCCTTGCCTTGGCGCGCGCCGGCAGGCCGGACGC
>JAJZVE010000202.1 GCA_021845835.1 Pseudomonadota bacterium
TGGGTTCGAATCCCACTCCCTCCGCCAGCAACCGCGAAAATCAAACGGTCGGGCAGGCGGCTCCGGCCAGTCCGCACATGGTCCAGAAGATCGCCCGGACGCCCTGCGGCTGCCGCCGGGGCGCGGACGGGCTGGCGGCCGCGGACGCCGTGGCCGTCGCTGCGGTCGTGCCGATCGCGGCGCGGCGCGGTCCCGCGTGCTCGCCTGCGCCGGCACGACGGGGCAAGGCCGGCGCGAGTGGCCGCCGGCGTCACAGATAGAGATGCCGGACGGCGTCGCTGCCGAGCAGCTCGGCGGCGCTGCCGCTGGCGACGACGCGGCCTTTCACCAGCAGGACGCCATGATGGGCGATGGCGAGCGCCGCCTCGGCGTTCTGCTCGATCAGCAGCACCGTGGTACCGCGCCGGTTGATCTCGGCGACGGTGTCGAAATACTCGTCGATCAGCCGCGGCGACAGGCCGAGCGAGGGTTCGTCCATGACGACGAGCCGCGGTGAGCCGACCAGGGCGCGGGCCAGCGCAACCATCGTCTGCTCGCCGCCGGAAAGCGTGCCGGCGCGCTGGCCGAGCCGCTCCCCGATGCGGGGAAACAGGTCGAGCATCTGCTGCAGTTTCTGCGCGAAGCTGCCGCGCGCGCGCTGCGCCTCGAACCCGAGCCTGATGTTGTCCCGCACGGTGATGTCGGCAAACAGCCTGCGCCCTTCGGGGACGAAACCGATGCCGAGGGCGCTCAGCGCCTCGGTGCGCAGCCCGGCGATGTTGCGGCCCATGATGCTGATCCGCCCCCTGGCGAGCGGCAGCAGGCCGGTCAGGGCGCGGAACGTCGTGGTCTTGCCGGCGCCGTTGGGGCCAAGGATGCAGACGAGTTCCCCCTCACGGACGTGAAACGAAACGTCGCGCAGCATGGCGACGACACCGTAGTTGGTATCGACGTTCTCAAGCCTGATCATCCCGCCGCGCCTTTCGACCCAGATACGCCTCTTGCACGCGCGGGATGCGGCGGATTTCCTCGTAGGTGCCGTCTGCGAGTTTCTGCCCGTAGTCGAGCACCATGACGCGGTGCGGCAGCGCCGCGACCAGCCGCATGTCGTGTTCGACGATCATCATGGCAAGCTTCGGCCGGCTGGCGCATACCGCCCGGATGTCGTCCATGAGCGCGTCCGTCTCGGCGTCGTCCATGCCCGAGGACGGCTCGTCCAGCAGCAGCACCTTCGGCTCGCTGGCAAGCGCCCGCGCGATTTCGAGCCGGCGGCGGTCCGCCTGCGGCAACTGGGATGCCGGCCGATGGCGCTGGTCATAGAGCTCGCGCGACACCGCCCTGAGCAGATCCTCGGCGACCCTCGCCGCCTGGGCCAGTTCGGCCCGCGCCCGCTTGCGGCGGAATACGGCATCGAACACGCTGGACGTGGTGTGGGTGTGCCTGCCGATGATGACGTTATCGAGCACGCTGAGATCGCCGAACAGCCGGCTCGACTGGAACGTGCGCGCGATGCCGCGCGCGACGATGCGGTGCGCCGGCGTGCCGTTGAGGCGCTGGCCGTCCAGGCGAACTTCGCCGGACGTGGGGACGTAGAGCGCGGTGATGATGTTAAGCAGCGTCGATTTGCCGGCGCCGTTGGGGCCGATGATGCCCAGGATCTCTCCCTCGCGCAGCGTGAAGCTGACTTCGGCCATGGCCACGAGGCCGCCGAACCGCATGGTGAGGTTCTCGCCCTCCAGGACCGTACGCACCGTCAGCCCTCGTAGCGCCGCAGGCGCTGGGGAAAGATCCCCTGCGGCCGGATCATCAGGAAGGCGATGACGGTCGCGCCGAAGAACAGGATGCGGTAGTCGGAAAAGGCCCGCAGCTTCTCCGGCAGCAGCGTCAGCAGGAACGCGCCGACGATGACGCCGAGGATATTGTCCATGCCGCCCGCGATCACCATCGTCATGATCGTGACCGACACGAGGAAGGTGAAGTCGTCCGGCGAGATGAAGCCGATATAGAAGGCGTAGATCGTGCCGGCGAAACCGGCCAGGAACGAATCGACCGCGAAGGCCAGCATCTTGTACCAGGTGGTGTTGATGCCCTGGCAGCGCGCGGCGAGTTCGTCCGTCCTCAGCGCGTTCCATGCCAGGCCGATGCGCGAATTGTGCAGCCGGTCGGCGAACAGGATCGCGATCCCGACGAGCGCCGCCGACAGGTAGTAGAAATTAGCCTGCGGCGGCAGCTCGTGGCCGAATACCACAAGCGGCGCGGCGAAGGAGTGGCCGAAAAGCTGTGGCGCCGGGATGCCGACAAGCCCGTTCGGGCCGCCGGTGAATTCAAGATTATTCAGCAGCTGGTGGATGACGACGCCGAACGCGATGGTCACCAGCGCAAGGTAGCTGTCGCGCGTGCGCATGGTGGGAAGGCCGAGCAGGAAGCCGAACGCCGTGGCGACGATTGCCGCCGCCGGCAGCGCCAGCCAGAAGCTCACGTCCCAGTGGAGCGCCAGCAGGGCGGATGTGTAGGCGCCGATGCCGTACGAGGCGCCTGTGGCGAAGTTCGGAATGTTGGCGCTGCCGAGCTGGAAGTTGAGCGCCAGCGCCAGCACGGTATAGAGCTGGGCGACCACGCAGAGATGCAGCGCGTAGGTGTTGTCCTGCAGAACGAACGGGAAGGCGAACACGATCGCCATGCCGAGCACCGTTGCTAAGGTCTGGTGCCGCGAAAACGCCGCCTCGATCCGCGCCTCGATGGCCGGCAGGCGCTGCATCGCCACGAGGGCGGCGGCGAACGCCAGCAGGAGGCCGACCACGGCGCGCCAATCGTCCGCAAGCAGGAACTGGCGCAGCATGCCCGCACCAAGGAATTCGGCGCCGGCGACGATGGCGACGGCGGCGAACGAGCGGGACGCGGCGAACGAGAGGGCGATGGAACTGGCCATCACTCAGACTCTCTGCACCGCCGGGCGGCCCAGCAATCCCGCGGGGCGGAACACCAGCACGGCGATCACCAGCAGAAACACGAAAACCAGCCGATAGGAGGCGCCGTTGGGAACGGTCGCCTGCACGAGCGTGTCCAGGCCTGCGATCAGAAGACTGCCGATGATCGCGCCCGGCATCGAGCCGAGGCCGCCGACGACCGCGGCAGAGAAGCCGACCAGGCCAACGTCGATGCCGAAGTCGAAGCGCACCATGCCGGCATAGCTGGAGAAGAACAGTCCACCGATCGCGCCGATGGCAGAGGCGATGAAGAACGTCGCGCGAAAGACCCGGCCCGGACTGATCGACATCAGCCGCGCCGCGTCGCGGTCCTGCGAGACGGCGCGGATATGCAGCCCGAGCCGCGTGTGGTTGAGCAAGACAAACAAAGCGGCGACCGACAGCACCGATGCGAGGATGGCAACGGCATTGAACGCCGGGATCCGCACGCCCAGGAACGCGAGATCGTTCGCCACGGGACTCGGAAAGGCGTGCGGGTTGCTGCCGTTCGGAAACAGGTGCCGGATGAGTTCGCGCAGCACGATGCCCAGTGCCACCGTTGCGACCAGCGCCATCATGGCGGGCGCGTTGCGAAACCGCCGGATGACCAGAATGTCGAGCAGGACGCCGAGAAGGCCGGTCAGGACGATGGCGGCGAGGGCGCAGAGCGCGAAGGTTTCCGGCGACGACGTGCCTCCGAGGCTGCCACCGACCGCCTGGATCAGCGCCAGCGCAAGGAACGGCGCCAGCAACGACACGTCTCCGTGGGAAAAATGGATGATGTTCAGCACCCCGAACAACAGGCTGAACCCGACCGCGATCAGCGCGTCGATACTGCCAAGCGTCGCCCAGTTGAGTATCTGCTGGAGGAACTGACCGTCCATTGCGCTTTCCCCGGCGGCGTCTCAGCCGCCCCGTCGCATGTTCGCGCTGTTGTACTCAGGCGCGCGCACGACACCCTCGGCCGGATGCGAGTCGCCCGTTCGGCACTTCCAGGCCGGCGCAGCACCGCATGACGGCATGGGCGCATGCGCCGCCGCGGCCGGCGGCCCCCTCCCGGATCTTCCTTCTACCGGACCGGCCGGCCGGCCGGAACGGGCCGCTCGCCGCCGGTTCGGACGGTCCGCGTGCCCGATCCGCCGCCGTCCAACAGTGATGCGCCAGCCGGCGGCCCGCGGGGTGGCGACATCGACCCGGATCGACGCTGCATCGCCGCTCGCCACCTGCCACGCCCGATCATCCTGCGCCCGCGCCACTGCAATGCTTCCGTTTTTCGGAAAAAGATATCGGATTTCGAAGAATAACTTCGGCCCGATTTACCGTCAAGCCAGGCCGAACACACGGCCCGAGACCCCCGCCGCCGCTACGCCGCGTCAGTCGCCTCCGCCCGCAGCCGGTCGCGACCCTGAACGGCTTGACGCTAAGCTGGCCGGGAGGTAGTCTTCAAAAAATGACATGTTTTTCCGATTTTCGGAAAACATACGACGGACGTTCCAGGCACGACCGAACCCCGAGGGACGGATGACAAGGACTCGCTGGCGGCTGGGCGTCGATATCGGCGGCACCTTCACGGACGTCACCGCGATCGACCCGACGAGCGGCGCAAGCGTCACCGCCAAGGTCCGCACGCGGGTCGGCGCGCCGCTTGCCAGCCTGCGCGCGGCGCTGGCGGCGGTCGGCCTCGACTGGGACGATGTCGCTGTTCTCGTGCATGGCACGACGCTCGTCACCAACGCCATCGTCGAGGACAGGCTGCCGCCGGTGGCGCTGGTGGCCACCGCGGGTTTCGCCGATGTGCTGGCGATCGGACGCCAGAACCGCCGCTCGCTTTATTCCTTGAGCCTTCCTCCGAAGCTGCCGCCGATGGTGCCGGAGTCGCTGCGTTTCGAAATCGCGGAACGCATCGGGCCGGACGGCGAGGTCAGGACGCCGCTTGACCGCGCCGACCTCGAACCGCTCGTCGAGGCCGTCCGGCGCTCCGGCGTCGCCTCCGTCGCGGTGTCGCTGCTGCACGCCTATGCCAACCCCGCCCACGAGCGGATGGTCGGCGAACGCCTCGCCGTGGCGCTGCCGCATGTGTCGCTCTCGCACCGGGTCAATCCGGAAGAGCGCGAGTATGAACGCACCAGCGCCACGGTGCTGAACGCGGCGGCGATGCCGCTGGTCGGTGGCTATCTCGACGAACTCGACCGGGAGATCCCCAGGTCCACGCAGTTCCACCTGTTCCATTCCGCCGGCGGCATGGCCTCGACGGCGATGGTGCGCGAGCGGCCGCTCGTGCTGGCGCTTTCCGGTCCGGCGGCCGGCGTGTCGGCCGCCGGGCAGGTGGCGCGCGAGCTGGCGCTCGACAACGTGCTCACCCTCGACATGGGCGGCACCACCACCGATGTCTGCCTCATCCGCCACGGCGAGCCGGAGCGCCGCCGGGAAGCAAGCCTGGCCGACCGGCCGATCCGGCAGACCATGGTCGCGGTGCAATCGATCGGCGCCGGTGGCGGCTCCGTCGCCTATGTCGAGGCGGGCATGCTGCGGGTCGGGCCGCAAAGTGCCGGCGCCAGCCCCGGCCCGGCCTGCTACGGACTGGGCGGCACCGCGCCGACCGTGACCGACGCCAATCTGATGCTCGGCTATCTCGATGCCGCCAAGCCGCTCGCCGACGGCGTGCGGCTTGACCTGTCCCTGGCGCAGGCCGCCGTCGGGGCGCTCGCCGGGCGGCTCGGCCTGGGGCCGATCGAGACCGCGCTCGGCATCGTGCGCGTCGCCAACGCCAACATGGTGCGCGCCATCCGCCATGTGACGGTCGACCGTGGCATCGACGGCCGACGCTGCACGCTCGTCGCCTTCGGCGGCGCCGGGCCGCTGCACGCGGCAACGCTGGCGCGGGACTTCGGCATCCGCTCGGTCGTCGTGCCGGCTTTCTCCAGCGCCTATTCCGCGCTCGGCTGCGCGGTCGCCAGGCTGAGCTGCACGCAGCAGCGCACCGTGCGCATGGCGCAGCGCGCGTGGTCGGACGAGCGCATCGCCCGGCTGCGCGACACGCTGCTCGCCGACCTGAAATTCGACGCCGCGGACGGTGCGGGCGACGTCACGGTCGAGGATACCGCCCTGGTGCGCTATGTCGGGCAGAGCTACTCCGTCGAAGTGCCGTATCGCTTCCCTGCGGACGTGGCCTCGCTCACCCGCGACTTCAGGACGATCCACCAGCAGCTCTACGGTTTCTTCACCGAGGAGGACTGGGAGCTGGAAGCCATCCGCGTCACCGCCATGGTCGCGGCGCCGCCGATCACGGTGGTGCCGCCGCGGCCGCCCGATCATGCCACGCTGGCGCCGCACCGGACGACGCCGTGCTGGTTCTCCGCCGCGGCTGCGGTGCAGACGCCGCGCTATCGACGGGATGCGCTGGCGCCGCACACGCGCTTCTCCGGGCCGGCAATCGTCGAGGACGACTGGTCGACCGTCACGCTGCCGCCCGGCGCGTCGCTCGATGTGACCGCCGGCGGCCATCTTGTCCTCAGCTTCGAGGCCACGCCATGACCCGCGCGATCGACCCGGTGACGCTCGAAGTGATCCGCAGCGCGCTGACGGCGGCGGCCGAGGAGATGTCGCTCGTCGTCATGCGCGCCGCACGCTCGCCGCTGTTGCGCGAGGCGGGCGATCTGTCCTCGGCGCTGACCGACGCCAAGGGCGAGATGATCGCGCAGGGGCGGGACATCCCCATGCACCTTGGCGTGATGTGCTTCACCGTCAAGGAATTCCTCAAACGGGTGCCGGCCCACCGGCTTGCTCCCGGCGACGTCTGGTTCCTCAACCTGCCGGAGATCGGCGGCAACCACCTGCCGGACGTGAAGGCGATCCGCCCGGTGTTCGTCGCGGGCGAGCTCTGTGCCTTTGCCGTCAGCCTGGCGCATTGGGCCGACATCGGCGGCGCCGCGCCCGGCAGCTATTACGCGAACGCCACGGACATCTGGCAGGAGGGACTGCGGATCAGTCCGACGCGCCTGTTCGCCGCGAATCAGCCCGATCGCGAGAAGCTCGATCTCGTGCTCGCCAATGTCCGCGGCGCGCCGGAGCGCGAGGGCGACATCCACGCCCAGATGGCGGCCACCCTGGTTGCCGAACGCCGCCTTGGCGAGCTCGTCGCCGAGCATGGCCTCGGCGTGCTGACGGCAGCGATGGCGGAGCTGCAGGACCGTTCGGAGCAGCAGATGCGCGAGGCGATCCGCGCGCTGCCGCGGGGGGTGTTCACGGGCGAGGACTTCCTCGACGACGACGGCATCCGGGACCGGCCGATCGCGGTGCGCGTACGCCTCACCTTTGGCGATGGCGAGGCCGAGTTCGACTTCACGGCCTCCGACGACGCGGCCGAGGGTCCGGTCAACACCACCCCGTTCATTGCCGCCGCCAGCGCGTACTACGCCATGAAGTGCCTGGCCGACGGGGAGATCCAGCCGAACGGCGGCGCGCTGCGGCCGCTCAGGATCAGGACACGCCCCGGCTCGGTGCTGGAGCCGCCGCCGACCCGGCCGGTCGTGGGCGGCAACCACGAGACCTCCCAGCGCATCGTCGATGCGATCTTCCGCGCCGTCGAGCCGGTGATGCCGGAGCGGCTCAGCGCCGGCGGGCCGACCACCTCGGGGCTGCTGCTGTTCGGCATGCGGCGTGCCGACGGCGCCTGGGCCACGCTCTATGAGACGCATGGCGGCGGCGAGGGCGCGCGCGCCGACCGCGACGGCGCGCCGGTCGTGCGCGTCCACATGTCAAACGTGATGAACACGCCCGCCGAGGTCATCGAGGCGGAATATCCCATCGCGGTCGTGCGGCAGACGCTGCGGCGGGGTTCGGGCGGCGCCGGCGCGCATCGCGGCGGCGACGG
>JAJZVE010000203.1 GCA_021845835.1 Pseudomonadota bacterium
GTCGGCCTGCTCGGCGCCAAGGGCAGCCTGTTCCTGACCCGCCCGAGCCTCGCCACCTACACCGCCAGGCGCCACGACCTGGAGACCGCCGCCAGCGAGCTGTTCGCGGTGGTGCAGTCCGGCGCGGTGAAGATCCGCGTCAACCAGACCTTCAGGCTGAGCGACGCGGCCGCGGCGCACCGGGCGCTGGAGGCCCGCCAGACGACGGGCAGCACGGTGCTGCTGCCCTGACGGCGACGCGCCAGCCGAGGGAGGGGTGCCGGCCGCGGCCGCGGCCGGCATGAACGAGGCCGCCGACCCGTTCGCGGCGCTCGCGCCCGGCGGGCGGCCGTCATCGCCGGGCAGCACCCGGCTGACCGCGCTGATCGTTGCCTGCGCGCTGTTCATGCAGAACCTGGACGGCACCGTCATCGCCACCGCGCTGCCGGCGATGGCGCGCGCCTTCGGGGCCGATCCGGTGCATATGAACATCGCGCTCACCTCATACCTGCTGAGCATCGCCGCTTTCATCCCGGCGAGCGGCTGGATGGCGGACCGGTTCGGGGCGCGCACCGTGTTCGGCGGCGCGATCGCCGTGTTCACGCTCGGCTCGGTGCTGTGCGGGCGCGCCGACACGCTCGGCTTCCTGGTCGTGGCCCGCGTTCTGCAGGGGGCGGGGGGCGCGCTGATGGTCCCGGTGGGGCGCCTCGTGCTGCTGCGCACCGCGGCCAAGCACGAGCTGGTGGCGGCGATGGCCTGGCTCGCGGTGCCGGCGCTGATCGGGCCGGTGGTCGGGCCGCCGCTCGGCGGCTTGCTCGTCACCTATGCGTCGTGGCGCTGGATCTTCGACATCAATGTGCCGATCGGCGTGCTCGGCGTGGTGCTGGTGGCCCGGTACGTGCCGAACACGCGCGAGCCGGGCGCCGGGCGGCTCGATGCCACGGGCCTCATCCTCTCCGGCCTGTCCCTGGCCGGGCTGATGTCCGGCTTCGAGGCCGCGGCGCGGCCCGGCCTGCCGCAATGGTTCGCGACCTCGGCGCTCGCGCTCGGGGTGGTGGCGGCGACGCTCTATGCGCGGCACGCGCGCCGGCACGCCACGCCGCTGCTCGACTTCACGCTGATGCGTATCCCGACCTTCATGGTCTCGGTGGTCGGCGGTTCGCTGTTCCGCGTCGGCGTCGGCGCGACGCCGTTTCTGCTGCCGCTGATGCTGCAGATCGGCTTCGGCATGTCCGCGCTGCAGAGCGGCATGATCACCTTCGCCAACGCCGCCGGCGCGATCGTGATGAAGCCCGCCGCCACCAGCACGCTGCGCCGCTTCGGCTTCCGCGACACCCTCCTGGTGAACGGCATCATCTCGGCGCTGAGCCTGGGGCTGTGCGCGGCCTTCCGTCCCGCCTGGCCGCTGGCGGCGATCTACGCCGTGCTGCTGCTCGGCGGGCTGTTCCGGTCGCTGCAGTTCACCGCCTACAATACCGTCGCCTACGCGGATATTTCTCCCGCGCGCATGAGTGCCGCGGCCAGCCTGTATGCGACGCTGCAACAGGTGTCGCTGACGCTCGGCGTCACCGCCGGCGCGGGCGCGCTGCAGGTCGCGATGACGTTGAGCGGCCATAGCCAGCCGGCGCTGCACGATTTCTCGGTCGGCTTCATCGTGGTGGCCGGCGTTTCGCTGCTCTGTGCGCCGGCTTCGCTGCTGATGCCGCATACCGCGGGCGCCGAATTGAGCGGGCAGGGCCGGCCGCTCTCCGCAGGGCGCGCGTAGCCGCATCTCAGCCGGGCGCCGGTTCCGCCTGCAGCTCCAGCAGCAGCGCGGTTTCGGGCCACAGCGAGGGCAGCGGCAGTCCCGCCTGCAGCAGCAGCGCGCCCGAGGCCGGCACGCCATCTTCGGCCAGCCGGCGTTGCGCGGCGGTGGGTTGCCAGCCCGGCAGCCGCTGCGGCGGCGGCAGGCGGACGCGGTAGGTGAGTGCTGGATCGAGGCCCGGCCACGCCTGCGCCACCGGCGCATCCCACGGCGGCAGGCGTTCCTGCACGAGCAGGAACACGGCATGGCGGCGGTCCGGCGCCACCACGCCGTGCAGACGCTGCCCCGCGGCGTCCGGCACCGCCTGGTGCAGCCCGGCGTGCAGCAGCGGCCGCAGGCGCTTGTGGAGCGCGATCCACTGCGCCAGCTCGGCCGCCGCGTCCGCCGACAGGGCCAGCGGATCGACGTCGATCCCGAGATGCCCGAACATCGCCACCGCGGCCCGGAACGACAGCGACGAGCTGCGGCCGGTCTCGTGGCTGGGGCTGGGCGGGATATGCGTGGCCAGCACCTCGGGCGGCAGGAAGCGGCTGAAGCCGCGCTGGATGGCCAGCCGTTGCAGCGGGTCGGTATCGTCGGACGGCCAGATGCGCTGTGTCCGCTCCAGCATGCCGAGATCGGCCCGCCCGCCGCCGCTGGCGCAGCTTTCGATCTCCAGCGCCGGATGGGCCGCGCGCACGCGGTCGATCAGGGCGTACACCGCCAGGACCTGCCGCCGATAGGCCGGCCGGCCCTCGGCGTCCCCCGCCGCCGTCAGGTCGCGGTTCATGTCCCATTTGAGATAGGCGATCGGCAGGTCGCGCAGCAGGCGATCCAGCGCCGCGAAGATGCGCCCGGCGATGTCCGGCCGCGTCAGGTCGAGCACCAGTTGATTGCGCGAGGTCAGCAGTGGCCGCCCCGCCACCTGCAGCACCGCGTCGGGGCGGGCGCGGTAGAGGTCGCTGTCGGGGTTGACCATTTCCGGTTCCACCCACAGCCCGAATTCCATGCCGCGCGCCAGCACCTGATGCGCCAGCGGCCCCAGGCCGTCGGGAAACAGCTGCGGGTCGGGGGTCCAGTCGCCCAGCCCGGCACGGTCGCTGCGGCGGCCACGGAACCAGCCGTCGTCCAGCACGAACCGCTCGACGCCGAGCTTCGCCGCCGCATCGACCTGTTGCGCCAGCCGCGCAGGATCAAGGGCGAAGCCATCCGTCTCCCAGGTGTTGAACGTCACCGGCCGCGGCCGCATCGCCCCGCCGGGCCAGTGCAGGACATGACCGCGCACGTGCGACTGGAAGCGGCGCGACAGCCCGGCCAGCCCGTCGGCGGACAGCGTCGCACAGGCGGCCGGACTGTCGAGCTGTTCGCCCGGCGCGAGAACGACCTCGCCGGGATAGAGCAGTTCGCCCAGCATCAACAGGATGCGCCCGTCGTCCAGCCGTTCGGCGCTGATGCGGTGATTGCCGCTCCATGCCAACTGCGCGCCGAACACCAGGCCGGTGTCCTCGGAGAAGCCCGGTGCGCCGGCGATCAGGCCGGGGAAATGCCGCTGCGCGCGATTGCCGCGCGTCTCGACGGCGAGACAGCCGGTCTGCAGCGTCGTGCGCCGCTCCTGCATCTCGCGCCCCCAGCCGCCGCCGAACAGCAGCACCGATCCGGCGGCGGCCGGCAGCAGGAACACGCCCGCGGCGAGGTGGTCGACCTCCAGCGGCGCCTGACCCAGGTTGCGCAAGGTGCTGGACATCACCAGCACGTCGTCGCAGGACAGCGTCAGCCGCAACGTCAGCGCGAGCTCGGCGACCGCATCCTGCGCCGTGACGATCAGGCCGGCGTCCACCGTGCGCAGCGAGGTCACTGAAAACCCCGCGGTCCAGTCGCGATCCAGGCGATGCGCGGCGAGTCCCGGCTGGCCAAGATAGCCGTTCCCGATCGTCGGCAGCAGCGCGGGTCCCGCGCCGACATCGCCGAGCCAGCCGCGCCATGCCTCGCCGTCACTGCGATCGGGCAGTCTGGCGCCCCAGTAGGCGATCTCCGGCAACCCGTCGCCGCGCCGGAGCAGCAGCGTCGTCGCAGCGCCGTCCAGGCGAACAACATCGGCTTCGTTCGCGCCTGCCTTTGGGGGCGCCTCGGGATCGCGGAATCCGCTGCGCGCCCGGCACGAAATCGCCTGATCAGAGCGCGCAATTCGCGATGCTGCCAACATCAGCGTTGCTGCTCCGAGGCCGAGCGCGCGTCGGCGGTTGATCTGCGCTCTCACGAACTTAGCCGTACCGGATTGCAGATTTCGTTGCACTGAAGCGCCCCGTGTGTCTCTGGAAAGTGAGTTAATCTCGGTGCGGACGATATTGTGTCCACGAACCCGTCCAGCCTATCTACGTCCGGCGAGCCGCAAATACTGCCGCGTATTGCACGTCCTGCAAGCACGATTCGGCCACGGCGCGGGAACCAACGGCGCCCACGCCGGTTTGCAGTTCCGGCGCGAACCTGGAGATGAGCGACAGTG
The DNA here is from genome assembly GCA_021845835.1 of Pseudomonadota bacterium. The sequence continues at coordinate 4,266 of JAJZVE010000203.1, forward strand.
AACGAGTTGAGTCCCCGGCGACCGGAGACGCCGCATGTCTCCATTGTGGCGCCGTGCTTCAACGAGGAAGCGGTATTGCTGGAATTCCACCGCCGCACCTCGGCGGCGGCGCGCAGCGTCTGCGGCGATGACTACGAGATCGTGCTGGTGGATGACGGATCGCGCGACGGTACATGGCAGCTGATCGACGGCCTGGCGGCATCGGATCCGCACGTCGTCGGCGTGCGGCTGATGCGCAACCACGGACACCAGGCAGCGGCGACGGCCGGCCTCGATCTGTGCTGCGGCCGGCGCGTGCTGCTCGTGGATGCCGATCTGCAGGACCCGCCGGAGCTGCTGCGGCCGATGATGACGGCGATGGATCGCGGCGCGGACGTGGTGTTCGGCCAGCGCACCCGCCGCGAGGCGGAGACATGGTTCAAGCGCACCACAGCGACCGCGTTCTACCGCCTGCTTGGCCGCCTCGCCACGGTGGCGATCCCGCGCGACACAGGCGATTTCCGGCTGATGAGTCGCCGCGTGGTGGATGCACTCGCCGCCATGCCGGAACGTCAGCGTTTCATCCGCGGCATGGTCAGCTGGATCGGCGGGGTGCAGGTGGCGCTGCCGTACGAGCGGCAGGCGCGCTTCGCCGGATCGAGCAAGTACCCCTTCTACAAGATGCTGCGCTTCGCCATCGACGCGATCACGAGCTTTTCCGCCATACCGCTGCGCATCGCGTCCTATCTGGGTCTTGCCGGCGTCGCGGTGGGATTTCTGCTGCTCGTTCTCACCGTCTGGAGCTGGGCGGCCGGCGGCACCGTGGCCGGCTGGTCCAGCCTGATGACCGTGGTGGTGTGGTTCAGCTCCATGCAGCTGATCGTGCTCGGGGTGATGGGCGAATATATCGGCCGGCTGTTCCAGGAGGCGAAGGGCCGACCGCTGTTCCTGATCGACACGGTGCTCACCGGACGGCAGCACCACAGGCTGCCGATGGACTTCTCGTCGCTGCCGCCCGATGCGCGCCGAGAAGTCTGGGACACGCTGCGACGACCGGCAACCGTATCGCGCATCGCGGGCAGGTCGCCAGCCTGACGCCCATTCAGCCTTCACCCGGCGATGCCGGCCGCAATGGCGGTCCGCGCGTGCGCACGGCCCGAAACGCGCCAACATGGACGAGGACGATTGATGCAGCTGCTGCGTGAAGTCGCCGAACGCGAGCAGCATGGAACGCGCGCGCGCCCGCGGCCCGCGGGCTGGCGTGACGACATCGCCGCCGGCGTCGTGCTGGCGCTGATCCTGACCATGCCGCTGCTGATGATCCGGATTCCCTTCCTGGTGGATTATCCCAACCATCTGGCACGCATGCACGTGCTGGCGACGGGCGCGGGGACGCCCGCGCTGCACGCCATATTCCGGGTTGCCTGGGCGTTCATACCCAACATCTCGATGGATGTCGTCGTGCCGCTGCTGGCACAGGCGATGCCGTTGTCGGTCGCCGGCCGCATTTTCATCGCGCTGGCGATCCTGCTGCCGCCGCTCGGCGTCGTCATGCTGCACCGCGCCTGGTTCGGCACCAGATTCTGGTGGCCGTGGATCGCCGTGCTCACCGGCGCCGGCGCGTTCCTCGTGTTCGGCTTCATGAATTATCTCACTGGCCTCGGCCTGGCGCTGATGGCGGCCGCCTGGCACGCGCGCCTGGGCACGGTGCCGCGTCCGCGCGACGTGCTGATCGCGATTGTCTGGGGCGTCGTCTGCCTGCTGGCGCACATGTTCGCTTTCGGCCTGCTGGTGCTGCTGATGGTCTCCAACGAGGTCGGCCGCCGCCGCTCCGATCGGCTGCTGGCGCGCGCCTTGCCCATCGTCGGCGCGGCCGTGGTGCCGGTGGCGCTTTATGTCGCGTTCGGTCCGCGCAAGAGCTATGCGACCGGAAGCGCGCTCGGCGGTGCGCTGCACGACACGCTGGTCTGGGGATTGCTGGCCGAACCGATCAAGCGGATCGAATGGCTGCTCGGCCCGTTCACCGGCCAGGGCTTGCCGCTCGGCATCGCCGCGGCGGCGCTGGTGGTGCTGCCGATCGCGTGGGCGGCATGGCAGGGCCGGCTGCGGGTCGCGGCGCAGATGCCGTTCGCCTTCGCCTGCCTGGTCCTTGCCTATCTGCTGCTGCCCGGGCAGGTGCTGGACACCGCCATGGTCTTCGAGCGGCTGATCGTGCCGGTGGCGCTGGTCGGCATTGCCGGGGTGCTGCCGCGGCTGCCGGTTCGCTGGGGCCATGCGCTTGCCGGCGCGACGGTTGCGCTGATCGTGGTGCGCAGCGGCGCGATGGCGATGCTCTGGCATTCCCAGGCGAAGCTGCTGGCCGAGGTCGAGCACGTGATCGCGCACATCCCGCCGGGCGCCCGGGTGGTGGCGGTGCGGGACGGTCACGCGCCCTACACGGTCGACCCGGACGAGCCGGCGAGCCATCGCATCCTGCGGCGCACGCAGGCCTACATGCACGTTCCCGCCCTGGTGACGCTGGAACGCGATGCCTTCTATCCGCTGATCTTCTCCTCGCCGACCAAGTACCCGATTGCGCTGCGCCCGCAGTACGAGAAGGAGGCGCAGGATTTCGGCTATCTGCCGCTGACCAGCCAGCTCGCCGCGGCGGCCGACGTGCCGCACCCGCCCGGCCGTTGCGGCGTGCTGGCGGACGAGCTGCCCTGCATGCTCTGGTCCTGGCCGACGCGCTACGACTATCTGCTGCGACTCAACGCGCATGACACGCCGCCGCCGGACGCGGCGCATCTGCGCGAGGTCGCGCGCGACGGCTGGGCCGTCCTGTATCGCGTGCAGCAGGCGGGCGGCGGCGGTGCCTAGCGCGCGCTGTCGCGCCGTTCGCGGAACACGAAGACGCGACACAGCACGAAGCTGAGCGCGGCGTAGATGGCGACGCCCGCAATCTGCGCCGCGTACTTGTCGCGCGCGGCGAGGACGCCCACGCACGCGGCGTTGGCGGCATAGGACAGTGCGCAGACCGACAGGAACCGCGTCAGCATGCCGAAGGACAGCCGCGACTGGCGGAACGTGAAGCGGCCGTTGAGCAGGAAACTGACGCCCAGGCCGAAGCCGTAGCCGATCGCGTTGGATACCAGGGGCGAAGTGCCGGCGAAGGCCATGCAACCGAAGATGACGAGCAGCCCGACGGCGGTATTGGCCAGCCCGACCAGCCCGAAGGACAGCGCCTCGCCGATCATCCGTCCTCCGCGTTCACCGCATGGAGCCTGTATTGCGCGCCGAGCGGCAGCCCGGCAAGCAATGGTTCCAGCGGGCGCAACGCGGCCAGGAAGCCGGGGAAGAACAGGCGATAGCCAACGCGGACGTGTCGCCACCCTGCCGTCCGCACCGCGCGCGCGAGCGTACCGGCGCGGACCAGCCGCGCGTTCACGTCCAGCGGACAGGTATGGACGACATGCCGCGTGAGCGGGTTGAGCGGATTGTGTTCGAAGATGACGAGCGCGCCGCCCGGGCGCGTCACGCGCCGCAGC
>JAJZVE010000204.1 GCA_021845835.1 Pseudomonadota bacterium
CCGCTTCGAGGAGGTGGCGTGCCAACTGCTCGTCGAACGCAGGATACCGGCTTCCTTGCATGCGTCGATCGGCCAGGAAGCGGTGGCCGCCGGCATTTGCGCCGGGCTTGCGCGCAGCGATCTGATCGTCTCGAACCACCGCGGACACGGTCACTGCATCGCCAAGGGCGTGGACCTGCGCATGATGATGGCCGAACTGATGGGCAAGGCGAGCGGCACCAACCGCGGACGCGGCGGGTCGATGCATGTCGCGGATCCCGACCTCGGCGTCCTCGGCGCCAACGGCATCGTCGGCGCCGGCATTCCGATCGCGCTCGGCGCCGCCTATGCCTGCCGGGTACGTGAATCGGGACAGATCGTGGCGTGCTTCTTCGGCGACGGCGCGGCCAACGAGGGCGGCTGCCACGAGGCGATGAACATCGCCGCGCTGTGGAAATTGCCGCTGATCTTCGTGTGCGAGCACAACGGCTATGCGGAGATGACACCGCAACGGCTGCATGCGCCGACCAGCGATCTGGCGCAGCGCGCCGCCGCCTATGACATGCCCGGCGAGACCATCGACGGCAACGATGTGCTCGCCGTGTGCGCGGCAGCCGAGCGGGCCGCGGCGCGGGCGCGAGATGGCGGCGGTCCGACGTTCGTGGAATGCAAGACCTACCGGGTCCGCGGCCATTTCGAAGGCGATCCGCAACGCTATAAGCCGGCCGGCGAGCAGGCGGCATGGACCGGGCGCGACCCGATCGTGCTGTTCCGGGCGCGGCTGGCCAACCTGGCCGAGGTCGAGGCGGCGGCACTGGACGCAATCGACGGCGAGATCGAAGACGCGATCCGGGCGGCAGCAGCCTTCGGCGAAGCCGCAGCTTTCCCCGCCGCAGGCGAGGTTGCATGGCACGTCTATGCCGGGGAGTCCGACCATGCGTGAGCTGAAGTACTGGCAGGCCGTCAACGAGGCGCTGGCCGAGGAGATGGCGCGCGATGCGACCGTGACCCTCGCCGGCGAAGACGTGGCGGTGCCGGGCGGGGCCTTCGGTGCAAGTCGCGGGCTGCTCGAAAAGTTCGGACCCTGGCGAGTCAAGGACACCCCGATCAGCGAACTGACGATTGCCGGGCTGGCGGTCGGCGCCGCCCTGGCGGGGCTGCGGCCGGTCGTGGAGATCATGTTCTTCGACTTCATCGGCCTGGCGATGGATCAGATCGTCAACCAGGCGGCGAAGTTCTCCTACATGTCGGGCGGCCGGCAGCGGGTGCCGCTGACGATTCGCACCATGTGCGGCGCCGGTCGCAACAACGGCCCGCAGCATAGCCAGAGCCTGGAGGCGTGGGTTGCCCACGTGCCCGGTCTCAAGCTGGTCTGGGCGTCCACGCCGGCGGACGCGAAGGGATTGCTGAAGGCCGCGATCCGCGACGACGACCCGGTTATCGTGGTCGAGAGCCTGAACCTGTGGGGCAGCAAAGGCGAAGTGCCGGCCGACGACTACGTGACGCCGATCGGGAAGGCCGCGGTCAGGCGCCGCGGCAGCGATGCGACGGTCGTCGCCGCCGGCAGCATGGTACACCGGGCGCTGGCGGCGGCCGAGCGGCTGGCGGCGGACGGGATCGACACCGAGGTCGTGGACCTTCGCACGATCTCGCCTTTGGACCGCGACACCATCCTGGACTCGGTCGGCAGGACGCATCGTCTCGTCATCGCGCACGACGCGGTGAAGCCGTTCGGTTTCGGTGCCGAGATCGCGGCGATGGTCGCAGAAGAGGCGCTGGAGGAACTTGACGCGAGGGTCGTGCGCGTGGCGCCGCCGTTCGCCCCGGTTCCGTTCGGCCCGTCGCTGGAAGCCGCCTATTATCCCCAGGCCGACGCGATCGAGGCGGCGGTCCGCTCCGTGCTGCCCCGGAACTGAAGCGATGGGCACGGACGTGAAGATGCCCTCCCTCGGCATGACCATGGAGGAAGGCCGGGTCGTGGCGTGGCGGGTCAGGCAGGGTGAGGTCGTGGTCCGCGGTCAGATCCTGCTTGATATCGAGTCGGAAAAGACCGCCTATGAAATGGAGTCGCCGGCGGATGGCCGGGTCGGCGCCATCCTGGTGCCGGACGACACGACGGTTGCGGTGGGAACGACGCTGTGTTCGATCCTGGCGGACGACGAGGCCGCCCAGGTCGTGGCCGGATCGCCGGCGCGGGCCGACGCGCAGCCATCGGGCAGCCCGGCCGCGAGGCGGCGGATGTCGCCGCGGGCGCGACGGCTGGCGGACACAATGGGGGTCGACGTCGCCGCACTCGCCGGCAGCGGTGCGGACGGCATGATCCTGGAGGAGGATGTCCGGGCCGCCGCGCGGGTGGCTGCCGCGCCCACGGCACCGGCACCGGCCCAGGCCGGGGTCACGTTGCAGGGCGAGCCAGGTTTCGTGCTCCGCCCGTTCACCTCGATACGTCGCATCACCGCCGAGCGGATGGCGGACAGCGCCCGCAGTGCGCCGCACATCTTCCTGGCGATCGAGGCCGACGGCAGCGCCCTGCTGCGCTACCGGGCGGAGCATGGCGAGCGGCTCGCGGCAGAAACCGGAACGAAGCCGACGCTCACCGACCTCCTGGTCGTGATCGCCGCGAGAACGCTCACCCGACACCGCGCGCTCAACGCCTCCTATACCGTCGAAGGCATCCGGGAGTGGAGCACGGTCGATCTCGGGATTGCCGTCGCGGTGGACGACGGGCTGGTCGTGCCGGTCATCCGCGGCGCCGGCGGCAAGCCGCTGGCGCAGGTCATGCGCGATCGCGTCGAGCTGGTCGCGCGTGCCCGGGCGGGCCGGCTCACGCCGGCGGACATGGAAAACGGCACCTTCACGCTGTCCAACCTGGGTCCGTTCGGCATCGACTTCTTCACCTCGATCCTCAATCCGCCGCAGGCCGCGATCCTCAGCGTCGGCGCGCTGGTTGAACGGGTGGTTGCGGTCGCGGGGCAGGCGGTCGTCCGTCCGACCATGTTCGTCGGGCTGACCATCGATCATCGGGTCGCCGACGGCGCCGCCGGCGCTCGCTTCCTCGCCGACTTCCGGCTGCGGGTCGAGAACGGCGACATCGACGGCTAGACCGGCCCGGCTGCACGGGCGGCCCATCGCGCCCGCTGGACGCCGGCCGTTGTGCGTGCGACCACGTGGCCAGTGTAGCCGACGCCGTGGCATCGGTGCCGCGATGGCTGGAACGCAGGAGAAGGCCAGTGACGCAGTTCGGGTATTCGGCCCCGACCTCCCTTGAGGACGCGGTGCGCGCCCTGGCGGGTGCGGGGGGCGCAGCGAAGCTGCTGTCCGGGGGCACCGACCTGCTGGTCCAGATCCGTTCCGGCCGGCTGCAGCCCGATCTGGTGCTGGACCTCAAGCGGGTCCCCGGTCTGGCGGGCATCCGCCGCGACGCTGACGGCGGCTTCATCATCGGCGCCGCCACGCCGCTGGCGGAGATCGGCGAGCATGCCGCGCTGCGCGCAGCCTGGCCGGGGGTGGTGGAGGCGGCCATGCTGATCGGCTCGACGCAGGTACGGGGCCGCGCGACGCTCGCGGGCAACCTGTGCAACGCCTCGCCGGCGGCCGACAGCGTGCCGGCGCTGATCGCCGCTGCGGCAAACGTCACCGTCGTCGGCGCCGCCGGTCGGCGCGAGATGGCGGTGGCCGACGTGGTGGTCGCCCCCGGTCGCACCGCCCTGGGGCGCGACGAACTGGTCCATTCCTTCCATCTGCCGCCCCGCCCGGCGCGCGCCGCCGACGCCTATCTGCGACTGACGCCGCGCACCGAGATGGACATCGCGGTGGTCGGGTGCGGCGTGAACCTGCAACTGGCCGCGGACGGCAGCGTCGCCGCCGCGCGCATGGTGCTCGGCGCGGTCGCGCCGACCGCGCTGCTGGTCCCGCAGGCCGGCGCGGCGCTGGTCGGGCGGCGGCTGGACGAGGCGACGCTGGCCGCGCTCGCCGCCGCTGTCCGCGCCGCCTGCCGCCCGATCGACGACAAGCGCGGCACTGCCGCCTACCGGACCAAGGTGGCAGGCGTGCTCGCCCGCCGGGCCACCGCCCTTGCCTATGCCCGCGCGGAGTCCCGCCCATGAGCAAGCTGCATGTCTCCGCCGTCCTGAACGGCGAGCCGGTCGAGTTCCTGTGCGACCCCCGGCAGACGCTGCTCGACGCCTTGCGCGACGGGCTTGGCCTGACCGGCACCAAGGAGGGCTGCGGCTCCGGCGATTGCGGCGCGTGCAGCGTGATCCTGGATGATCGCGTGGTGTGCTCGTGTCTGGTGCTGGCCGCCGAGGCGGAGGGACGCAGCGTGACCACCGTGGAGGGGCTGGCGCCGCGCGGCGCGCTGCACCCGCTGCAGCGCAAGTTCCTCGAACACGCCGCGCTGCAATGCGGGTTCTGCACGCCGGGCCTGCTGGTGGCGGCCAAGGCGCTGCTCGACCGCAACCCGAAGCCGAGCGAAAGCGAGGTGCGCTACGGCCTCGCCGGCAATCTCTGCCGCTGCACCGGCTATGACAAGGTGGTCCGCGCGGTGCTGGACGCCGCCGCCGAGATGCGGGGGGAGAGCGTGGCATGACTTACATGGGAGGCTCGTCCGACCTGCGCGTCGTCGGCACGCGGCCAGTGCGGCCGGACGGCGTGGACAAGGTGACCGGCCGGGCGGTGTTCGGCGCCGACATGCGGCTGCCGGGCATGCTGCACGGCCGCATCAAGCGCAGCCCGCACGCGCACGCGCGCATCCGCGGGATCGACACGGCCCGCGCCGCGGCGCTGCCGGGCGTGCTGGCGGTCGTGACGGCCGCCGACTTTCCCGAACTCGGCTCCGAGCAGGCGGCGGCCGGCGAAGCCACCATCAACTTCCGCGACGTCTCGGCCAACATCATGGCGCGCCGCAAGGCGCTGTACGATGGCCACGCGGTCGCTGCGGTGGCCGCTACCTCCGCCGCCATCGCCGATGCGGCACTCGCCCTGATCGAGGTCGAGTATGAGGTGCTGCCGCACGTCATCGACGTCGAGGCGGCGATGGCCCCGGACGCGCCGGTCCTGCACGACGACCTGATCACCGCCGGCGAAACGCCCGCCCCGACCAGGCCGTCGAATGTCGCCGCCAGGATCGACTTCGCGCTTGGCGATGCCGCCGCGGCCTTCGCCGAGGCGGAGGAGATCGTGGAACTGCGGACCACGACGGCGATCGTGCATCAGGGCTACATTGAGCCGCATGCCTGCGTCGCCGTCTGGGGTGCCGACGGGCAGTGCCAGATCTACAGCTCCAGCCAGGGCGCGTTCATGGTGCGCGCCTTCACCGCCAAGGTGCTCGGGATCGACATTGCCGACATTCGCGCGGTGCCGCTGGAGCTCGGCGGCGGCTTTGGCGGCAAGACGGTGGTGTATGTCGAGCCGGTCGCGCTGGCGCTGTCGCGCAAGGCCGGCCGGCCAGTGCGGCTGACAATGACCCGCGAGGAGGTGTTCCGCGCGACCGGCCCCACATCGGGCAGCGTCCTCGCGGTGAAGCTCGGCGCGCGGCGCGACGGCACGCTGGTGGCCGCGGAACTGGTCGCCAGGCTGCAGGCCGGCGCCTTTCCCGGATCGCCGGTGGGGCAGGCCTGCATGTGCGCGTTCGCCATGTACGACATCCCGAACGTCGCGATCACCGGCTACGACGTGGTGAGCAACCGGCCGAAGGTGGCCGCCTATCGCGCACCCGGCGCCCCGATCGGCTCGTTTGCCGTCGAGAGCGCGATGGACGAACTGGCCCGCCGGCTGGGCATGGACCCGATCGCGCTGCGCGAGCGCAATGCCGCGCGCAACGGCACCCGTACCGCCTACGGCGCGACGCACCGCGACATCGGCTATCGGCAGACGTTGCAGGCGGCGCAGGCGCATCCGCACTATTCGGCGCCGCTCGGCCCGAACCAGGGGCGCGGGGTGGCGTCGGGGTTCTGGTTCAACATCGGCGGCGAATCCTCCGCGGCCGTGCATGTCAACGAGGACGGCACCGCCGCGGTGGTGTCGGCCAACCCCGATGTCGGCGGCTCGCGCGCGTCGCTCGCGATGATGGCGGCGGAGGTGCTGGGGCTGCCGTACCAGAAGGTGCGGGCGACGGTGGCCGACACCGGATCGGCCGCGTTCTCCTTCCTGACCGGCGGCAGCCGCGTCACCTTCGCCGTCGGCACCTGCGTGGTGCAGGCGGCCGAGCGCGTGGTGGAGGATTTGAAGCGGCGTGCCGCGCTGATCTGGGGCATCCCGCCGGAGGCCGTGGAATGGAAGGACGGCGCGGCGGTGCCGGCCGGGGCGAACGCCGGCGGCTTCGACCCGCTGCCGCTGGCAGCGATCGCGCGCAAGGCGGGCCAGACCGGCGGGCCGATCGGCGCCGAGGTCAGCGCCGACGTGCGCGGCGCCGGCCCCGGCTTCGGCACGCATATCTGCGACGTCGAGGTGGACCCCGAGACCGGGCGCGTCACCGTGTTGCGCTATACCGCGGTGCAGGACGTGGGGCAGGCGATCCATCCCGGCTATGTCGAGGGCCAGATGCAGGGCGGCGTGACGCAGGGCGTCGGCTGGGCGCTGAACGAGGAATACGTGTACGACGCCGATGGCCGCCTGCAGAATGCCGGCTTCCTCGACTACCGCGTGCCGGTGGCGTCCGACATGCCGATGATCGACACCGTGCTGGTGCAGGTGCCGAACCCGCGCGCTCCGTTCGGTGCCCGCGGCGTCGGCGAGGTGCCGATCGTGCCGCCCACGGCGGCAGTGGCGAACGCGGTGCGCAGCGCGGTCGGCGTGCGCATGGCCAGTCTGCCGATCTCGCCGCCGAAGCTGCTGGCGGCGCTGGACGCCAAAGCGGCCGGGGGCGGGTAGGCCGGTCGGCCGCCGTCGCGTTCACGCGCGGCGGCGCTTGCCCTGGGCAACCCGCCGCCGGTCCTGGCCCCCGGGCCGCGGCGGTTGCAGGCCGAGCAGGGTCTCGCAGGACTGGTGTACCACTGCCGGCGTCAACTGCCGCAGGCAGGCCAGCTCGCGCGGGCAGTCCTCCGCCTTCAGCAGATAGCACGGCTTGCACAGCATGTTGCGCTGCAGCGCCATCGCCCGCTCGCCCAGCGGCCCCCACTCCACCGCGTCGACCACGCCCGAATGCAGGCCGAGCGTCGGCACCCCGACGCTCGCCGCGACGTGCTTGGGGCCGGAGTTGTTGCCGACATACAGCACGCACGCCTTCAGCAGCAGCGGCAGGTCGGCAAGCGCGGTCTGCCCGGCGAGCGACATGACCGCCTCGGGATGGCTCACCTGCGCCAGCACCTGCTCCGCCAGCTCGCGCTCGTCCGGCCCGCCGATCAGCACCACGTTGAGCCCGCTCTTTTCCACCAGCAGGTCGCACAACGAGGCGTAGTGTTCCGCCGGCCATTGCCGCGCCGAGTTCCCCACGCCGGGATGCACCGCCGCGACCGCGTTGCGGAACAGGCGCCGCGCCTTTGCCGGCAGCCGCCCCAGCGCCTCCGCCGGGTCGCCCACGCGCAGCGACCCGTTCATCCGCACCGGGTTGCTCGCGGTCGCCACTGCTTCGACCAGGTTCAGCAGCCGGTCGCTGACATGCGCGCGCTTGCGCTGGAGGGGGGAATCCTTGTCCCACTCCAGCACGATGTCCAGGAACGGGAACTGCCCGGCATGGTCGTAGCCCGCACGCAGCCGCGCCGGCACATGGCGCATCACCGCCCGCGTGTCGGGATGCATCCTGAGGTCAACGGCCAGATCGAAGCCGTACGGCGCCAG
>JAJZVE010000205.1 GCA_021845835.1 Pseudomonadota bacterium
GCCGTCCGCGACGGCAAGGTCGCGATGGTCGGCCGCGGCGTCGCACCCGCGGCGCGTGAGCGCCACGATCTCGGCGGCGCGCTGATCCTGCCCGGCGCCATCGACGCGCAGGTGCATTCGCTGTCGCAGAAGAATCAGGAAGACTTCATCTGGTCCACCCGCTCGGCCGCCGCCGGCGGCGTCACCACCATCGCCGACATGCCATACGACGAAGGCGATCCCGTCTGCTCGGCCGCCGCCGTGCAGCGCAAGGTCGCGCACGCGCGCACACAGGCGCGGGTGGACTTCGCCCTGTTCGGCACCATCGACCCGCAGGAGGGCGCGGCCCGCATCGCGGAGATGGCGCAGGCGGGCGTCGCCGCCTTCAAGTTCTCCACCTTCGGCACCGACCCGAAGCGGTTTCCGCGCATCCCCCCCGTGCAATTGCAGGAGTGCTTCGCCGCCATCGCGCCGACCGGACTTGTTGCCGGCGTGCATAACGAAAATCACGAAGCGGTCGAGACGCATGTCGGTCGTGTCAAGGCATCCGGCATCAGCGACTGGCGGGCGCACGGGCTGTCGCGGCCACCGATCACCGAACTGCTGGCGATGGTCGAAATCTACGAGACGGGGGCGCTCGCCGGCTGTCCCGCGCACGTCGTGCATTGCTCGATCGGCCGCGGCTACGAACTCGCCGCGCGCTACCGCGCCGAGGGCCACCATGCCACGGCGGAGTGCTGCATCCACTACCTGACCCTGGACGAGGAGCACGACGTCGCCCGCCTCGGCGGCAAGGCCAGGATCAATCCGCCGATCCGGCCGCGGGCGGAGGTGGAGACGCTGTGGCGCCATGTCGCGGCCGGCAACGTCGCGCTGGTGTCCACCGATCACGTGTCCTGGTCCGAGGACCGCAAGACCAGGGCGGACATGCTGGCGAACGCTTCCGGCGTTCCCGGGCTGGAGGTGATGGTGCCGCTGTTCGTCAAGGGCGCCACGGAGCGCGGCATTCCGCTCACCTGGGCGGCGCGGCTGATGGCGCAGAACCCGGCGCGGCATTTCCGCATCGATCACGTCAAGGGCGCGCTCACCCCCGGCCGCGACGCCGACATCACCGTGCTGACGCCCGAGTCGTTCGTCTATGACGCGGCGGCGAGCGGCCACAACGTGGTGGGCTGGTCGCCGTATCACGGCGTCCGCCTGCCCTGGCGCGTCGCGGCCACCTACGGCCGCGGCCGGCTCGTCTTCGACGGCCGCGCCGTGCTGGCCGAACCCGGTGCCGGGCAGTTCGTGCGCCCGCCGCTCAGCCACGCGATCGCCGCATGAGCCGCATCCTGACCGTCCGGCCGGATCGCATCGCTGCCAGCATCGAGGCGCTGGCGGCGCTGACCGAGCCGGATCGTCCGTGGACCCGTCGTGCCTTCACCCCGCGCTACCTGGACGGACGCGCCTGGGTGGAGGCGGCGATGCGCGATGCCGGGCTGACGCCGCGCCGCGACGCCGCCGGCAACCTGATCGGCCGGCGCGCGGGGCGGGGCAGCGGGTGCGGCTGCCTCGTCATCGGCGCGCATTCCGACACCGTGCCGGACGGCGGCCGGTTCGACGGCATCGCCGGCCTGGCGGCGGGCCTGGAGATCGCGCGCGCGCTCGGCGAGCGCGGCATCACGCTGGAGCACGATCTGGAGGTGATCGACTGCCTCGCCGAGGAAGTCAGCCTGTTCGGCGTCTCCTGCGTCGGCAGCCGCGCGATCGCGGGCGTACTGCCGCCGGACTGGCTGGCACGGACCGCCGCCGGGATCACGCTGCGCCAGGGCATCGCCGGCGTCGGCGGCGATCCTGAACGGCTCGCATCGGCGCAGCGCCGCGACATCCGCGCCTATCTGGAACTGCATATCGAACAGGGGCCGGTGCTGGAGGCGGAGCGGCTGGATGTCGGCGTGGTGACGGCGATCGCCGGCATCACGCGCATCGAAATCCTGGTCGAGGGGCGGGCCGACCATGCCGGCACCACGCCGATGCACGCACGGTCCGACGCGCTGGTCGGCGGCGCCGATCTGGTGCTGGCGGTGCAGGCGCTCGCCCGCGCGCGGGCCGACCGCGCCGCCGGCCATTTCGCCGCCACCGTCGGCGAGTTCGCCATCGCGCCCAACGCCGCCAACGTGGTGCCTTCGCAGGCCCGGCTGCTGATCGACGCGCGCGCCGAGCACCGCGCCGACATGACCGCCTTCGTCGCGGACCTGACCGCGCGGGCGGCGGCGATCGCGCAGGCGCGCGCGGTCGTTGTGCCGCCGCCGCGCATCGTCTCGGACAATCCGCCGACGCCCGCCGATCCCGGCGTGCTGGCAGAGATCGAGGCGGCGGCCACAATGCTCGGCGCCGGCCACCGCCGCATGGCGTCCGGCGCCGGGCACGACATGGCCTGGTTCGCCCGCATCGCGCCGGCGGCGATGGTGTTCGTGCCCTGCCGCGGCGGGCGCAGCCACAGCCCGGACGAATGGGCGGAGCCGGACGCCATCGCGCTCGGCGCCGAGGTTCTGCTGCAAACCATCCTGCGCCTCGACCGCCGCGACGTCGCGCGCCGGCCGGGCCTTGACACCGCGCGGACGACATAATTAGCTTGAGCCGGAACAGCGTTCCGAAATATGGAACACATGACGGAAGCCCCGAAAGTCCTGGAGCGCTACACCAACATCCTTGAAGCCGTCGCGCCGTTCCACGACGGTCTGTCGCTGGCGGAAATCGCCCGCTCGACCGGGTTGCCGAAGGCCACCGCGCATCGCCTGGTGGCCTCCCTCACCGAACTTGGCTTCATCGCCGCCGGCCGTGGGCGCAACGCCTACAGGATCGGCCCGCGGCTCCTGCGGCTGCTGCACGCGCATGTCCGTCCCGCCACCATCGATGCTCTGGTCCGTCCCCTGCTTGATCGGCTGGCCAGGGAATTCGAGCAGACTGCGTTCCTCGCGAAACTCGTCGGCTCCGAAGTGCATTCCGTGCTGATGGTGGCGCCGGACACGACGGCGCAGGCCTATGTTCAGCCGGGCCGCGTCATGGCCCCGAACGCCGCCGCGTCGGCAAAGGCGATCCTGGCGTTTCAGCCGCCCGAGGTGGTGGACCAGGCGCTGGCCGCGCCGCTGCGGAAATACACCGCCAATACCTGCGTCGATCCCGGCCGGATCCGTGACTACTACGCTCAGGTCCAGCGGGACGGCTATGCCGTCTGTCTCGACGAAATGGATCCCGGGGTGATGACCGTCGCCGTGCCGATCCGTCTGGCCGACGTGGGCGTTCCCTATAGCATCGGCATCGTCGGACTGCAGGCCGTGCTGTGCCGGCACGAGCTGGCGCGTCTGGTGGCGGCGCTGCGGGAAACGGCGGCACGCGCCGCCGAGACGCTGCAGATCGGCATCGGCTACGGCATCGAGCAGGAGCACGGGTCTGAGCAGCGCCTCAACATCCGGGCGTTGTCATGAAGCGGCGGCGCTGGCGGTGCCGGACGAGCGGCCGGTTGCGCACCGGCCCGGCGGCGAACGGGTGCGGCACAAGAACGACGGCGGCCGTCGCGGCAATGGTGTCCGGCCGCCGCCCTCCCGCGAGTCAACAGAGGAGGCAGATGATGAAAAGGCTCGTCTGGCTGCTGTGCGCAGCGGTGACCACGGCGCTGTTCCTGATCGCGCCGGCGCGTGCGCAGAACGAGGTGGTGATCGGATCGCTGTATCCGCTCTCCGGGCAGGGCGCGCAGGTCGGCGTCGATGCCCGCTACGCCATGGAGACGGCGGTCGACATCATCAACAATACCTATGATCTCGACCTGCCGCTGGCGCGCACGGCGGGGCTGCCGAATCTCGGCGGCGCCAAGGTGCGGCTGGTCTGGGCGGATCACCAGGCCGATCCGCAGAAGGGCCGCGCGGAAGCCGAGCGGCTGATCACCCAGGACAAGGTGGTGGCGCTGGTCGGGACCTATTACAGCTCGGTCGCCGCCGTGGTCGCCCAGGTCGCCGAGCGTTATCAGGTGCCGTTCGTCGCCGTCGAAGCCTCCTCGCCGAGCCTGACCAGGAACGGCTTCAGGTGGTTGTTCCGGACCGGCCCGCACGACGCGATGTTCTCCATTGCGATGTTCGACTTCCTCAAGGATCTTGCCGACAAGAAGGGCATCCAGGTTGCCAGCCTCGCGCTGTTCCATGAGGACACGCTGTTCGGCACCGACGGCAGCCGGGTGCAGGCCGAACAGGCGCGCCAGCGCGGCATCAGGCTGGTCGCGGACATCAGGTATCGCGCCAACAGCCCGTCGCTCAGCAGCGAGGTGGAACGGCTGAAGGCGGCGGGCGGCGAGGTGCTGATGCCGATATCCTACGTGAACGACGCGATCCTGCTGATAAAGACGATGTCCGAGCTGAACTACCACCCGACGGCGATCATCGCGCAGGACGCCGGATACATCGAGTCGTCGTTTCTGACCGCGGTCGGCAGCAAGGCGGACGGGATCATCAGCCGCGGCAGCTTCTCGCTCGACCTCGCCAGGAAGCGGCCGGCCGTGTCGATCGTCAACGAGATGTACAGAAAGCGCAGCGGCAAGGATCTCACCGACAACACGGCCCGCGAACTGATGGGCGTGCTCGTCCTGGCCGACGCGATCAATCGCGCCGGCAGCACCAGGCCCGAGGCCATAAGGGCGGCGCTCGCCAGGACGGACCTGCCGGGCGACCAGACCATCATGCCCTGGGCCGGCGTGAAATTCGACGAAACCGGACAGAACACCGAGGCGACGCCGATCATGATGCAATACATCGACGGCGAGTTCCGCACCATCTGGCCGTTCGATGTCGCAACCCACGACGTGGTCTGGCCGATGCCCGGTTCCAGATAGGCTGGCCGGGGCGCACCCAACCGGCGCGACGCGCGTACTGCAGGGATCGGTAACTTGATGGAAGCCGTTGCTCAGGTGGTCGTCAGCGGGCTGCTGATGGGTCTCATCTATGCGCTGATCGCTGCCGGCCTGAGCCTCATTTTCGGCCTCATGGATGTCGTGAACTTCGCACATGGCGAATTCCTCATGGTGGCGATGTACGCGACCTTCGGTCTCCACCTGCTGCTGACGGTTGATCCCCTGCTTCTGCTGCCGATCGTCGTCGTTTTCATGATCGCGTTCGGCATGGTGGTCTATCGCCTGTTCGTCAGGCGCGCCATGCAGGCCAAATCGAACGTCTGGATGGCGCAGATCTTCGTCACCTTCGGGCTGGCGATCATGCTGCGCGGCCTCGCCCAGTTCATCTTCACGCCGGACTATCGAAGCATCGGCGGAACCTGGCTGGGTGACAGGACCGTCCATCTGTTCGGCGTGTTCATGCCCGCCGCACAGCTTGCCGCAGCGGGCGTCTGCGTCCTTGCGTTCATCGGGCTCTACCTGCTGATCTCGCGCACGGATTTCGGCCGCGCCCTGGAAGCGACGCGGGAGGACAGTGAGGCCGTGGCGCTGGTCGGCATCGACCGCAACGTGATTTTCGCGATGGGCTGGGGACTCGGCGGCGCTGCGGTCGGCATCGCCGGGGTCATGCTGGCGAGTTTCTACTATATCTATCCGGGGGTCGGCGCCACCTTCGTGCTGACCGCGTTCGTGACGGTCGCCCTGGGCGGCTTCGGCAGCCTGCCCGGCGCCCTTGTCGGCGGCATCATCATCGGCCTGGTCGAAGCGCTGACGGCATTCTTCGTCGATCCGTCGCTCAAGTCGATCGGCATATACGTGGTCTATCTGCTGGTCGTGCTGCTCCGCCCGCGCGGCCTGCTGGGCAGTTTCTGAGGGCGGCGGGCGATGAAAGACAGCAGACTGAACGCCGCCGCCGTCGTGATCGCGGCGGCCGTCGCCGCACCGCTCGCGATCAGTGACCCGTTCCTGCAGAACATGCTGATCCTGGTCGTGCTTTACACGGCGCTGTCACAGGCCTGGAACATACTGGGTGGATATTGTGGTCAGGTATCGCTGGGTCACGCGCTGTTCTTCGGCCTTGGCGCCTACGTGTCAACGGTTCTGTTTACCCGCTGGGGCATCAGCCCGTTTCTCGGCATGCTGGTCGGCGGCACGGTCTCCGCCGGCGTGGCACTGGCGGTCGGCTGGCCATGCTTCCGTCTCAGCGGGCATTACTTCGCCATCGCCACCATCGTGATCGCCGAAATCGGCTCGCTGCTGTTTCTGAACTGGGACTGGGTCGGCGCCGCCAACGGCATCCTGATCCGGGTGGGCAGGGATTCCCTGGTGAACTTCCAGTTCCAGACATCGAAGCTGCCTTATTACTACGCCATCCTGGTGATCGCCGCGGTGCTCTGGCTGTTCACCTTCTGGATCGAGCGATCCAAATGGGGCTATTACTGGCGCGCCGTGAAGAACAGTCCGGAAGCGGCCGAGAGCCTCGGGGTGCGCATCTTTCGCTACAAGCTGGCCGCCGCCGCGGCGAGCGCGTTCTTCACCGGCGTCTGCGGCGGCTTCTACGCGCAATACGTTTCCTACATCGATCCCGACAGCGTCTTCAGCTTCAATCTCTCGATCATGATCAGCCTGCCGGCGGTGCTCGGCGGCATCGGCACGCTGTGGGGGCCGGCGGTGGGCGCTCTCGCGCTGATCCCGATGTCGGAATTCGTGCGCGTCTATTTCGGCGGCACGGGGCGGGGCGTCGATCTGATCATCTATGGCGCGCTGATCACGGCGGTGGCGACCTGGAAGCCCGAAGGACTGTGCGGGCTGTTCGCGAGCGGATATCGCCGGCTGGCCGCCGCGCGCCGGCCGCGCCGCGACGGGTCGATGGAGATCGGGTCGTGATCGCGGCCCCGCTGCTCAGCGTCGAAAACGTGACGCACCGGTTCGCCGGGGTCACGGCCAACGACCGCGTGTCGCTGGCGATGGAGCAGGGCGAGATCCTCGGCCTCATCGGTCCGAACGGTGCCGGCAAGACCACGCTGTTCAACATCATCGCCGGTGCGATCCGGCCGACCGAAGGCCGCGTCCGCTTTGGCGGCGAGGACATCACGGCGTGCGGTCCGGCGGAATGCTGTGTGCGCGGCATCGCCAGGACCTTCCAGATCGTCAGGAACTTCGAGGCGATGACCGTCACCGGGAACCTGATGGTTGCGGCGTTCTGCCGGACCAACCGGGAGAAGGTGGCGCGGCGCGTGGCCGAGGAGGTGCTGGAGCGCGTCGGCCTGGGCGACCGGCGCGCGGCCCTGGCGTCGCAGTTGACCCCGCCGGAGAAGCGTCGGCTTGAGGTGGCACGGGCGCTGGCGACACGGCCGAAGCTGCTGCTGCTGGACGAGGTGCTGGCGGGGCTGACGCCCGCCGAGGCGCAGTCCGGGGTCGGCCTGATCCGGCAGATCCGCAGCGAAGGAATTTCGGTCCTGATGGTGGAGCATGTGATGGAGGTGCTGATGCCCCTCGTGGACCGGGTGGTGGTGCTCAACCTGGGGCGGGTGCTGACCGCGGGCCGGCCGCAGGACATCGTGCGGAATCCCGACGTCATCGCCGCCTACCTGGGAGAGAAGTTCCGTGCTCGAGGTTAGCAACCTCTCCACCTCCTACGGCGGGCTGATCGCGCTGCAAGGCGTATCGCTGCGCATCGACGCGGGCGAGGTGGTCGCCGTCCTCGGGGTGAACGGGGCCGGCAAGAGCACGCTGCTGAAGACGATCGCCGGCTTTCATCCCGCGGAGAGCGGCACGATCGACTATGATGGCACGCCGCTCCACCGGATGCCCGCACACGCGGTCGCGCGCCACGGCATCGCC
>JAJZVE010000206.1 GCA_021845835.1 Pseudomonadota bacterium
GGCGGTGGCGCTGCAGGCGCGGCTGGTCATCCTCGACGAACCGACGGCGAGCCTCACGCCGGTCGAGGTCGATGCGCTGTTCGCCCTGGTTGGCCGCCTGCGGCAGCGGGGCGCGTCGTTCATCTACATCTCGCACCGTCTCGATGAGGTCTTCCGCCTCGCCGACCGGGTCACGGTGCTGAAGGACGGCGCGGTCGTGGGCTGCCTGCCGGTCGGACAGACCGGCAAGGCGGCGCTGATCGGCATGATGGTGGGACGCACGCTGGAGACCTTCTATCCGCCGCGCGGCAACCCGCCCGAGGGCGAGGTCGTGCTGCAGGCGGAAGGGCTGCACGGCCCCGGTTTCGCCGGCGTTTCCCTCACGCTGCGCCGAGGCGAGATCGTCGGGCTTGCCGGCCTGGTCGGGGCGGGGCGGACCGAACTCGCGCGGGCGCTGTGCGGTGCCAGCCCGGTGACGGCCGGGCGGCTGAGCGTGGGCGGACGCGCGGTCAGGTTGCGCAGCCCGGCGGACGGGGTGCGCGCCGGCATCGCCTACCTGGCGGAGGACCGCCGCGATTCCGTGCTGCGCCCGCTCTCGGTCACGAAAAACATCAGCCTGGCGATGCGGCACGAGGTGGCCCGGCACGGGATCGTCGAACTCGGGCGGGAGCGCGCGCTGGCGCGGGAGTTCGTCGCCCGGTTCAACATCCGCGTCCGCTCCCTCGCCCAGCCCGCCGGCGGGCTCAGCGGCGGCAACCAGCAGAAATGCGTCCTGGCGCGCTGGGTGGCGAAGCAGACCGCGCTGCTGATCGTCGATGAGCCGACCCGCGGCGTGGACGTCGGCGCCAAGCGCGAGATCTACGACCTGCTGCACCGTCTCGCCCGCGAGGGGCGCGCGGTGCTGATGATCTCGTCCGAACTGCCCGAGATCATCGGCATGAGCGACCGCATCCTCGTCATGAGCGAAGGCCGGCTGGCCGGCGCGCTGGACGGAGCGGCGGCGACCGAGGACGCCATTCTCAGCCTCGCCATGCCGCAGGCGAACCGGAGCACCGCCCATGTCTGACACCGAGGGCGCCTATCCGTCGGCGCCGACGATGCTTCGCGGCCTCGGCCGCTCGGCCGCCGCGCATGTCGTGGCCTGGAGCAACGTGCTCGCGCTGGTGCTGCTGCTGGCGGTCGCGAGCGTGCTGTCGCCGCATTTCCTCAGCGCGCGCAACCTGCTGAACGTGCTGCGCGGCGCCAGCATGGTCGGCATCGTCAGCGTGGGCATGACCTTCGTCATCCTCAATCGCGGCATCGATCTTTCGGTCGGCTCGATCCTGGGCGTGTCGGCGGCGCTGATGGCCGGGTTCGGCAATGCGAATCCTGCCGTCTGGCTGCTGCTGCCGCTGCTGGCCGGGGGCGCGCTCGGGCTGGTGAATGCCTTGATGGTCACGCAGCTGCGGCTGCAACCGTTCATCGCCACGCTGGCCATGATGATCTTCGGGCGCGGCCTCGTTTACGTGTACACCGACGGCAGCACGCTGGTGATCGAAAGTCCCACCGCGCTGTTCGCGTTCTTCGGCTCCGGCTATGTCGGCCCTGTGCCTGTCCCCATCGTGATGTTCGCGATCGTCGCCGGCTGCGCCGCTTTCGTGCTGTGGCGTACGGTGTTCGGGCGCGAGGTCTATGCCGTCGGCGCGAACGAGGAGGCGGCCCGGCTGTCCGGCATCAACATCGGGGCCAACCGCGTTGCGGTCTATGTCATCAGCGGCCTGCTGGCGGCGCTGGCCGGCATCGTGACGACCAGCCGGCTCGCCGTCGCCGACCCGAACGGCGGGACGCTGTTCGAACTCGATGCGATCGCGGCGGTGCTGATCGGCGGCACCACCTTTGACGGCGGCGTCGGCGGCGTGGGGGGCACGATCATCGGCGTGCTGATCCTTGCTTTCCTGTCCAACGTGCTGAACCTGCTGGGCGTGTCGCCCTATTCGCAGATGCTGCTGAAAGGCGTGGTCATCGTCGCAGCCGTGGTGGTGAGCGAGGCCCGCAAGCGCTGAAACATATGCGTGCATACTGAACCGGGAGGAAGACACCATGAAGGACGATCCGCGCATGACGAGCCTGAGCCGCCGCACCCTGTTGCGCGTGGCGGGAACGGGCGTCGGCGCCGCGCTGGCCGAGAGCTGGATCACCCGCAGCGCCTGGGGCGAGACCGGCGTCGAGGGGAAAACGATCGGCTTCTCGCAGTCGTTCACCACGACGGAATGGATCAAGCGGCAGCGCGACGGCGTGGTCGAGGCCGCCGCCAGATTCCATCTGAAGACCGTCGTGTCGGACGCCAACAACCAGCCGACCAAGCAGGTCCGCGACATCGAGGATCTGGTGACCCGCGGCGTCGATATCATCCTGATCTCCACCTACTTCGCCGAGGCGATCACGCCGGCGATCCGCGAGGTGAACCGGGCGGGGGTTCCGATCGTGGTGCTCAGCTCGCCGCTGGTCGGTAATGTCGGGTTCGACTGCCATCTCTCCACCGACACGACGTCGACCGCGATCGAGGCCGGGGAGTGGTACGTGCGCGAGCTGGGCGGCAAGGGCGACGTGGTCGAGATCGACGGCTCTCCCGGCTCGGTGGTGAACCAGGCGCGCGGCAAGGGATGGCACCAGATCATCGACAAGACGCCTGGCATCAGGATGCTGGGGCGGGTGGTCGGTGACTACAACCGTGCGAAGGCGATCCAGGGCATGGAAGATCTGCTGCAGGCCCATCCGCACATCGATGCCGTGTATTGCCACAACGACGACATGGCGATCGGGGCCATCAAGGCGGCGCGCGAGGCGGGACGGACGAAGGAGATGTGGTTCACCGGTTATGACGGCCTGACCGTGGACGCTCTGGACGCGATCGCCGCCGGTGATCTGAGGGCGACCTGGCGCTACCTGCCGTTCGGGACGGAAGCGGTCGAGATCGCCGTGCGGGTGCTGCAGAAGCAGCCGGTGCCGAAGGAGATTTCCTTCCCGTCGCCGATGATCACGCGCGAGAACATCGCCGAGTTCTTCGACGTGGCAACAAAGGCGGTGAAATTCCCGCCGAGCCGCCTGCAGCTCTAATCCGGCCGTGCCGTGAACTGCATGCGGGGATAGGACGGCCGCCGCCACTTTGGCCGCGGGTGCAGCGCGCGTCGCCCGCGGCCTCACGCCGCCGGCGAGCGGCCTGCGGCAGGGTCGCCGCCGTAGTCAAATGCCGCAGCGATCAGGCGCCTGGCGAGCCGCGCGGCCGGCAGTTCCTCGGTCAGGCCGATGCCGCCATGCAACTGGATCGCGCCAAGCGCCAGCGCGCGGCTGACGTGGGGCGTGCGCAGCCTGGCGAAAGCGATTTCGCGCGCCGGCCAGGACTCGCCATCCGCCCAGCGGATCAGCACGCCCTGCAGCAGGGCGCGAGCGTTCTCGTACGCGACGTAGAGCTCGGCCACATCATGGCGCAGCACCTGCAGCGAGGCCAGCACGACCCCGAATTGCGAACGCTGCTGCAGAAAGCCGATGGTCTGTTCCAGCAGCGCGCCCATGGCGCCGATCTGCTCGGCGCCGCACAGGACGGAGACGACATCCATCGCTCGCGCCAGACCGTCGCCGATCCCGCCGCCAACGGCCAGCGCGGCGGCATCGTCCAGCCTCAGCCCGGCAATGTCGAGATCGGCCGAGGCTCGTCCATCCATGCGCTGACGGGCGACGCTGGCAAGACCGCGCGCGTCGGCGGGCACGACAAACACGCCCGGCACCTGTTCGTCGGCAACGTCGCAGACCACGACGAAATGCGTCGTGTCGGGGGTCGTCTCCACGCCCGTGATCGCGCCGTCCAGATTCCAGCCGGCGCCGGAGCGAGACGCGCGAACGCTGCGCGTGGCCAGCGCCGGCGTGACGCGGACGGTCCCCTCGACCACTGCGGCGAGCAGCGCATTCCGCTGTGGCTGCGGCGGACACGAGGTCAGAATCAGCGGCGCCAGCCCGCAACTGCTGATCACCGGCAGATCGAAGGCGGTCCGGCCAAGCCCCTCGGCAATCGCAGCCAGATCGAGCGGCTTGCCACCGATGCCCCCGAGCGATTCGGGGATCAGCAAAGCGGGCCAGCCCAACGCTACGATCCGCTGCCAGACCTGCCGGCGCACCGCGCCCGGCGCCGCGGGAGCCGGGACCGGCGTGCGGCGCCCGGCGGTCCCGGCCGAGAAGCGGGCGGCAGATTCATAAGGATCGCCGGGCAACAGCGGGGTCGCCTGGAACATGGTGTCAGCTTCCGAACAGGGCGCGCGCTATGACGTTCTTCTGCACCTCCGTGGTGCCGCCGACGATGGTCCGCGAGCGCAGATAGAGGAAATTCCGGACCCATTCAGTGCCGTCCAGCGACGGCTCCGGCCCGGTCGCGTCCGGCGCCGCGAGGCTGGCGGAATACGCACCGCCGACCAGGTCCAGCGCCACTTCCGACAGGCGCTGGGCGAGGCGAGAAGAGACGATCTTCAGCACCGATGGCGCGACCCCGAGCGCCTCGCCGGCCGCGATCTTCTCGATGACCCGCAGCCCCATCTCGCGATGCGCGCACAGCTCGGCCTCGATATGGAGCAGCCGGTCGTCCACCAGTACGCGGCCGGCAGCAGCCGTATCCCCCGGGAAGCGCGAGGCAGCAAGCGCGCGCACCTTCTCCAGTTGCCGGAACAGCCCGGCGGCGTTGGCCACGTTGATCCGCTCCTGCTCCAGCAGGTATTTTCCGTACGACCAGCCCATGCCTTCCTGACCCACGCGATCGGCCACCGGCACTTCGACATCATCGAGGAACACCTCGTTGACATGGTGCCAGCCATCGATGGTGCGGATTTCACGGACCTTCACGCCCGGGCTGTCCATGCGGATCAGCAGCATGGTGATGCCCTGCTGCTTGCGGCCGCTGCTGTCCGTGCGGACCAGCGCGTACATCAGGTCCGCTTCGTGCGCGTGGGACGTCCAAAGCTTCTGGCCGTTGACGATATAGACATCGCCGCGCCGCTCCGCCCGCGTCTTGAGCGAAGCAAGATCGGAGCCGGCTGCGGGCTCGGAATAGCCCTGGCACCACCAGTCGGTGCCATCGAGGATGCCGGGCAGGAAGCGCCGCTTCTGCTCGTCCGTGCCGAAGCGCAGCAGGACAGGCCCGATATGATAGATGCCGTGATGGTACGGCGGCGGGCAGTCGTTCTCGGCCAGCACCTCGTCGAAGATATAGCGCTGGCGTACGTCCCAGCCGGTACCGCCATCAGCGACCGGCCAGTTCGGTGCGGCCCAGCCGCGACGGAACAGAATTGCCTGCCACGCAGCCCACTGTTTCCGTCCGATCCTGCCGCCGCCGCCGACCGTGCGCCGCAGCGCCTCGGGGCATTGCGCCAGCACGAAGTCGCGCACTTCCTCGCGGAAGCGGGCGTAGTCCACGGCGCGCGTCTGACCGCGCGCGTCAGCCTGGGTGGCGTCGGTTGTCACGGCGGCCTTTCCCGACCCTGTAGCCGACCGTTCGGTCGGTTTGTGACCCGTTTGACACGCTCGGACGGCCAGTGTCAAACTGGCTGTCGGCGCCCGCCGGCTGGCCCGCGGCGCGCGTATAAACGATCGAACGGTCGGTAAGATGATGGCACGCCGGCCGATGCCCGGCGACTATGGGAGGCGCGGTGCGCGATGTTGACGGGTAACTGGACGGCCATCCGGATCACGGCGGAAGACGGCGTGGCCGTCGTCACGATCGACAACCCGCCGGTCAATGCCGTCAGCCGCGCACTCGCCGAGGAGCTGACCGCCGCCTTCGACCTGATATCGGACCTGCCGGATATCCGCGCCGTGTTGCTGACCGGCGCCGGGCGCGTGTTCTGTGCCGGCGCCGACATCAAGGGCCGGGCCGCGCTCGCCGAACCCGGTGCGCTGCCCGAGCATTCCCGCCGCACGCGCGAGTTCTTCCACAGCATCCGGGAATGCGCGAAACCGGTGATCTGCGCGCTCAACGGCCCGGCGCTGGGGTCCGGCATGGCAATCGTCGCCTCCTGCGACATCCTGTTCGCCGCGGAGAACGCCAGCCTGGGTCTTCCGGAAATTGATGTCGGCCTGCTTGGCGGCTGCCGCCACGCGATGCGGCTGTTCGGCCATTCGACGCTGCGGCGGCTGATGCTGACCGGCTACCGCGTCCCGGCGTCGGAGCTGTACCGGCTCGGCATCGTCGAGGCGTGCGTCGCACCGGATGCCCTGCTGCAGGCAGCCATGGAAGTGGCCCGCGCCATCGCGTCGAAGGCCCCGCTCGCGACCAGGCTCGCCAAGCATACCGCCAACACGATCGAGGACATGAGTCTGCGCGACGGCTATCGCTACGAGCAGGACATGACGGCGATCATTTCGCGCACCGACGATGCGAAGGAGGCGCAACGTGCGTTCGCCGAGAAGCGTCCGCCGGTGTTCACCGGCCGATGAGCGCGCCGCGCAGCGCCAGCGGCTCGCTGCGCCCGGCCCGTGGCAACACGCGGAAAATCATCGTCGGCGAAGCCGCGCGCCTGTTCGCGCTGAAGGGATACGAGGGGGCGTCGGTCGGCGACATCGCCCTTGCCACGGGCATCTCCAAGCCCGCGATCTACCATCACTTTGCCGACAAGGACCAGATCTACTCCGAGGTCGTGGGCGCTGTGCTGCGCGACATGCTGGATAATGCGGCCCGCAGTCTCGACGGCATTGCTTCGCCGGCGGAACGGCTGCGCGTGTTCATGCTCGCCCATGCCGCCTTCTTCGAGCAGCATCGCCATTCCTACATCGCCGCCCAGCTCGGCTTCCGCGGCCTGCGCAGCCGCGGGCGCGACGCGGCGCTGAGACTGCGCGATGACTACGAAGGGATGCTGCGCGACATTCTCGCCGATGCACAGCGAGCCGGCGCGCTCGATGTGCCCGACGTGCCGGCCGCCGGCCGCATGATCCTGTCCACGCTGAACTGGATGGCGCGCTGGTACCAGCCGGATGGTCCGCAGACGGCCCGCGAGATCGCCGCACGGTACGCGGACATGCTGCTTCAAGGCCTGCTGCCGCGCGGGACGGCCGCGGGCGAGCCGCGTGCTGCCGGCCGCGTGCGACGATGCCGGAAGCGCGGCGCGGCATAAGACCCGCTGTGTCCACCCTCGTGGCGGCGAGCCCGTAGCGTAGATCTGGCCCCGCTTCCTGAGCTCCGCCATGGAGCTGGCCGAAGCGACGATCGCGCATTTCGCGGCGCAGATCGTCGCCGTGGATCAGGCGATTGCGGACACCATCGACAAGGATGACGATCTGCGCGGCAAGCGCGATTTGCTGCTCAGCATCGACGGCGTCGGCCAAACCCTGGCTGCCTTCGTGCTTGCGGAGTTGCCGGGGCCCGAGGTGATAGCCTGCGAGGGCGCATAAGCGCAGCGCCATGCGCCAACGCAAGCTGCCAAGCGGCCGGAACTTCACGTTGCTTCCGTCCGCTTCCGCGTTTCGTGCCTCACATGGCATCCGACATCGTCGCCCTGGGCTGCGTTGGCTGGATTTCACCAACCGCCGCTATCGGCATCGCGGCGTGGTGAACGAGGCGGAGAAGGCACGCAACCGCACCAAGTCGAAGGTGCGGGCCAAGGTCGAGCACTGCTTCGGGGTGATCAAGCGCGTGTTCGGGTTCACCAAAATCC
>JAJZVE010000207.1 GCA_021845835.1 Pseudomonadota bacterium
GCCGAAGCGGCCGATATCGACAACGCCGCCGCCAGCCGGGGGCTGAAGACGCCGAAGCAGCGCCATCTCGTCCACATCGAGCAGACGAACCGGCGCAGCTGTCCACGCTCACGACCCTGCTGCGCCGACTGTTCGAACAGGTTCCCTGTATGAACCAGGACGACGAGACCTGAGCCGCGCGCGTGGCGCGGCCGGTCCCGTGCGTCCGCTCAGACGGTGCGCCCGCCGTCCACCGGCAGTTCGACGCCGGTGATCAGCGACGCCTCGTCGGAGGCGAGGTACACCGCGGCATAGGCGACGTCGCTCGCGCGCGACATGCGGCCGAGCGGGATGGTGGCGAGGAACCTCGCGCGGTTCTCCGGCGTGTCCGGCATGCCCATGAAGGCTTCGAGCAGCCCGGTCTCGCCCATCACCGGGCAGATCGCATTGACCCGGATCTTCCAGGGCGCCAGCTCCACTGCGAGCGATTTCGACACCAGGTTCACCGCGCCCTTGGAGGCGTTGTACCAGGTCAGCCCCGGCCGCGGCCGGATGCCGGCCGTCGAGCCGATGTTCAGGATCACCCCGCCGCCCGCGTCGCGCATCACCGGCGCCGCCGCACGTACGAAATGAAAGATCGATTTCACGTTGACGCGGAAGACGCGGTCGAACTCGTCCTCGGTCACTTCCAGCAGCGGCCGGTTGCGATGCGTGGTGCCGGCGTTGTTGACCAGGATGTTCGGCGCGCCGAAGGCGGCGACTGTCGTCGTCATCACGCGCGCCACGTCGTCCGCGTTGCCGACATCGGCAGCGATCGCGATGGCGGCCTTGCCCAGCCGCGCCGCCACCGCCTGCGCCGCGTCGCCGCGAATATCGACCACGGCGACGCGCGCGCCTTCGGCCACATAGCTTTCCGCGATGCCTTCGCCGAAGCCGCCGCCGGCACCGGTGACGATTGCCACCTTGTCCTTCAGTCTCATTGTGCGTCCCTCAGAAATGTCCGTGCGCTGCGCTGGTTCGCACGCTCTCAGCCGTGCCTGATGGCGATGGTCTTGAGCGACCCGAAGCCGTGCAGCGCCTCGAACCCCTTTTCGCGGCCGTGGCCGGAACGCTTGGTGCCGCCGAACGGCAGCTCCACGCCGCCGCCGGCGCCGTAGTTGTTGATGAACACCTGGCCGGACTTCACCTGCCGGGCGATGCGCAGCGCGCGGCCGATGTCGCTGGTCCAGATGCCGGCCACCAGGCCGTATTGCGTGCCGTTGGCGATGCGGATCGCCTCCGCCTCGTCACGCATGCGGATCGCCACCAGCACCGGGCCGAAGATTTCCTCCTGCGCCAGCACGTGATCGGGCGGCACGTCGCCGATCAGCGTCGGCCGCACGTAGTAGCCCGACGCCGGCACATTGGTGCCGATCTCGCCCTGCGCCAGAATCGGCAGCCCGTCGCGTTTGGCGATGTCCAGGTAGTGGCCGATGCGCGCCTGCTGCGCGGCGTTGACGACCGGGCCGAGATCGAGGTCCTGGTTCGCCGCCCCGGCGCGCAGCCCGGTGAAGCGGCGGGCGAGGTCGGCGGTGAAGGACGGATACAGGCGGTCCTCGATCAGCACGCGCGAGCCGGCGCTGCAGGTCTGGCCGGCGTTCTGCACGATGCCGCGCACGATGGTCGCCGCCGCGGTGTCCAGATCGGCATCGGCAAAGACGATCTGCGGCGACTTGCCGCCGAGTTCCAGCGTCACCGGAATGGTGTGCTGCGCTGCCGCCGTCTGCACCAGCGTGCCGACCTCGGTGGAACCGGTGAAGCTGATATGGCTGATGCCGGGATGCGCGCTGAGCGCCGCGCCGGCTTCCTCGCCCAACCCGGTCACGACGTTCAAGGCACCCGGCGGGAAGCCCGCTTCCTCGGCAAGGCGCGCCAGGGCGAGCGCGGTGAGCGAGGTGTCCTCAGCCGGCTTCAGCACGACGGCGTTGCCCATCGCCAGCGCCGGCGCAACCGAACGGCCGGTCATCTGCAGCGGGTAGTTCCACGGCGTAATGTGCCCGGTGACGCCGTGCGGCTCCCACACCGTCATCACCGTGTAGCCGTCCTGGAACGGGATGGTGTCGCCGTGCAGCTTGTCGGCGGCGCCGGCGTAATACTCGAAGTAGCGCGCACACACCGTCACGTCGGCGCGGGCCTGGCTCAGCGGCTTGCCGACATCCTCGCTTTCCATCTGCGCAAGGCGTTCGGCGTCGCGGCGGATCAGTTCGGCCAGGCGCAGCAGCAGCCGCCCGCGCGCCGTCGCGTCCAGCTTGCCCCACGCGCCACCCAGGGCCGCGTGCGCGGCGGCGACCGCGGCATCGACATCCGCCGCGGTGCCGCGGGCGATGCGTGCCATCTCCTGCCCGTCCGAAGGATTGATCACCGGCAGGCTCGCGTCGGCCGCGCGCCAGGCGCCACCGATATAGTGCTGATAGGTTTCCATCCGATCCTCTCCTCCTGCGGCCGCGCCCCGCGGGCCGGCCGCTCCGCTCACCGCGCCGCCGTTTCCGTCGATATGCCCAGCTCCGCCAGGATGCGGGCGTTGTGTTCGCCCAGCGCCGGCACCGGGTCCATGCGCGGCGCCCAGCCATCCGGCGCCACCGGACGCAGCATCGGCATCGGCCCGGCGGGGGTGGTCACGTCCTGCCAGCGCCCCCGCGCGGCGAGCTGCGGATGCTCCCACACCGCCGCCATGTCGTTCACCCGCGCGGTGCCGATGCCGGCGCGCTCCAGCCGCTCCATCGCCTCCGCCGTGGACAGCGCCCGCAGCGTCCCGACGATCAGCGGCTCCAGCATGGCGCGCTGGCCGGCGCGGCCGGCATTGCCGGCACAGCGCGGATCGTCGGCAAGGTCCGGACGCTGCAGCACGTGCCGGGCGAACGCCATCCATTCACGGTCGTTCTGCAACCCGAACAGCACCGCGCCGTCCGCGGTGGCAAAGGGGCCGTAGGGGTAGATCGTGGCATGACCCGCGCCGGTGCGCGGCGGCGGCGGCGCGCCGTCCATCGCGTAGTAGAGCGGATAGCCCATCCACTCCGCCATCGCCTCCAGCATCGAAACCTCGATCACATCGCCCGCGCCGGTGCGCCCGCGCTGGATCAGGGCGGCCAGGATGGCGTTGCTCGCGGTCACGCCGGCGGCGATGTCGGCGATCGAGACGCCGGATTTCGACGGCGTCTCCGGCGTGCC
Organism: Pseudomonadota bacterium; assembly: GCA_021845835.1. The sequence goes on from JAJZVE010000207.1 coordinate 3,187, forward strand.
GGTGACGGAGAGCACGCCGGCCTCCGCCTGGATCAGCAGGTCGTAGGCCTTGCGCCCGCTCCAGGGCCCGCCGCCGCCGTAGCCGGAGATACCGCACACGATCAGGCGCGGATGCCGCGCCCGCAACGCCGCGGCGCCGAGGCCCAGCCGCTCCGCCGCCCCTGGCGCCAGGTTCTGCACCAGCACGTCGGCGCGCGCGACCAGCCTGTGCAGCACATCCTGGCCGGCATCTGTCTTGAGGTCCAGCGCCAGGCTTTCCTTGGAGCGGTTGCACCAGACGAAATGGCTGGAAAGGCCCCGTGCCCGCCGGTCGTAGTCGCGGGCAAAGTCGCCGCCGTCCGGCCGCTCCACCTTGATCACCCGCGCGCCGAGATCGGCCAGCAGCCGCGTGCAGTAGGGCGCCGCAATCGCCTGCTCCAGCGACACCACCAGCACCCCGTCCAGCGGCCGGCTCATGCCAGCACCGCCTCGGCCTGCATGGCCAGCCCGCCCGCGTCGTTGCTTGCCCACAGCGTGACCCGCCCCTCCCCGTCCGGCTCGGTGCCGTTCAGGTGCAACGGCACGCCGTCGAACAGCGGCGAGACGGCGCGGAACGAGAACGTCGCCACCCGCGCCCGCGGCCGCTCGCGCCGCACCAGGTCGAGCAGCAGCGTGGCGAGCAGCGGCCCATGCACGACCAGGCCGGGATAGCCCTCCACTTCGGTCACGTAGCGGCGGTCGTAATGGATGCGGTGGCCGTTGAAGGTAAGAGCGGAATAACGGAACAGCAGCACGTCGTCCGGCACCACCGCGCGGTGCCAGGCGCCCGGCGGCGGCGCGGCGGGCGCGGTGCGGACGGCGGCACCCTGCAGGCCGCGATAGACGATGTCGTGCTCCTCCATCACCAGCGGCGTCGCGCCATCGCGCTCGGCGACCTCGTGGCGGACGGTAACGAACACGAGCGCACCGGAGCCGCCTTCGCGCCGCGTGATGCCGGCGATGACGGAGCGCCGTTCGACGCGCATGCCCACGCGCAGCGGGCCGAGGAAGCGTACCCGGCTGCCGGCCCACATGCGCCGCGGCAGGTCATGCACCGGCGGCAGGAAGCCGCCGCGCGCGGGGTGGCCGTCCGGCCCCAGGCCGGATTGCCGGGTCTGCGGCAGGAACAGCAGCCAGTGGGCGAGCGGCGGCGCCGCGTCGCCGTCCCGCGCCGGCGGATCATCCCGGTCCAGCGTCGCCGCCAGCCGGTCGAGCGGCCCGGCGACGATCACGTCCTGCGCCGTCTCGCCACGGCCGATCCAGGCGTCAAGGGATGTGTCTGCCGCCATGTCCGTCCGTGACCCCCAGGCGCCTCGCTTGCCATGCGCCCGACCTTCGCGATAGCCGGAAATTCCGCGCCTCGCTTTCGGCAATGGCGAATACCTGATGCGCGGCGGCGCGCGCGCCGTCAGCCAGGGCGTTCCGGTTGCGGCCGGCGCGCGGTATCCTGTCGGCCGTCCGCAACAACGCAGGGCGAAGGAGACCCGTCGTGACCTATCATTTCTCGACGACGCTCAGGCTGCCGTTCGACACGGCGATCACGGCGACGACCGACGCGCTGAAGCGCCACGGCTTCGGCGTGCTGACCGAGATCGACGTGCAGGCGACGCTGAAGGCGAAGCTGGGCGCGGATTTCCGGCCCTACCGCATCCTCGGCGCCTGCAACCCGCAGATGGCCTTCCGGGCGCTGACGGCGGAGGACAAGATCGGCACCATGCTGCCCTGCAATGTCATCGTCCAGCAGCACGCGGACGGCACCGTCGAGGTCTCGGCCGTCGACCCGGTCGCCTCCATGCAGGCCATCGACAACCCGGCGCTGGCCGAGATCGCCGGGACCGTGCGGGAGATGCTGAAGGCGGCGGTGGCGGAGATCGGCACGGCGAGGACGTGACCGCCCGCCGCGCAGGAACACCCGCAGCGTCCGGCAACGAGCGGTTGAAGCCGGGGCGAAGCCCGGCCTAACCTGACGGCCGAATGGGCGGAGCGTCCGCCCATCCGGGGAATCCTGCATGTCCGTCTCAGCCGTCGGCCCCGACGCGATCGTACTCGGCGCAGGTGTCGTCGGCGTCGCGACCGCGCTTTATCTGCAGCGCGCCGGGCTGGCGACGCGCGTGCTCGACCCGCTGCCGCCCGGCGGTGGCGCGTCGTTCGGCAATGCCGGCATGATCAGCGCCGACACGGTGACCCCGGTGGCGCTGCCCGGCATGCTGCGGCAGGTGCCGAAATGGCTCGCCGACCCGTCCGGCCCGCTGGCGGTGCGCCCGTCCTATCTGCCGCGCGCCCTGCCCTGGCTGCTGCGCTGGCTGCGCGAGGGGCGCATGACGCGCGTGCGCGCCATCTCCGACGCGATGCGGGCGATCAATCGCGACGCCTTCGCCTGCTGGCGCGACCTGCTCGGCGCGGAGGCGTTCAACGCGCTGGTCCGCCGCTCCGGCCAGATCCAGATCTGGGAGGGCGACGCCCTGCCCCGCTCCGCCGTCATCGACACGGAGCTGCGGGCGCGGCACGGCATCGCCGTGCAGGAGCTGGGTGCGGACGACCTGCGCCAGATGCTGCCCGGCCTGTCGCCGGAGGTGCGGCACGGACGGCTGGTGCCCGGCAACGGCTACCTGCTCGACCCGGGGGGCGCGGTGGCGGCGCTGGCCGGACGGCTGCGCGCCGAGGGCGGCGCGATCCATGCCGAGCGCGCCATGAAGCTGATCCCGCGCGCGGGCGGCGGCTGGACGGTGATGACCAACATCGCCAACCACACCGCCCCGCGCGTGGTGGTCGCGGCCGGCGCGTGGTCACGCACGCTGCTCGCCCCGCTCGGCCTGCGCGTGCCGCTGGAAACCGAGCGCGGCTACCATGCGACGCTGCCGGCGCCCACCATCGACCTGCGCTTCACGATCATCCACAAATCGCGCGGCTTCGGGCTGACCTCGATGGCAGACGGTCTGCGGGTCGCCGGCACGGTGGAGATCGCCGGCCTCGACGCGCCGCCGGACGAGCGCCGCGCCGAAATCCTGGTCGCGCACGCGCACCGCCTGTTCCCCGGCCTCGCGCATGGCGAGCCGCGGCTGTGGATGGGCTTCCGCCCCTCCACGCCCGACAGCCTGCCGGTGCTGGGCGAGGCGCCGGGCCGCCCCGGCCTGTTCCTGGCGTTCGGGCACGGGCATTTCGGCATGACCGGCGGGCTGCCGAGCGCGCGGCTGGTCGCCGCGCTGATGACCGGCGCCGCGCCGCCGATCGACCCGGCGCCTTACCGCCTCGGCCGCTTCGCCGCGTAGCCGCCCGTCACAGCCCGCTGTCCGGCACCAGCCGCGTGCCGTCGTGCATGCGGCTGAAGCGGAACGGACGCGGATCGACCAGCGGCCCGTCGCCGCTGATAAGGTCGGCGGCGAGATGTCCGGCCCCCGGCCCGATGCCGAAGCCGTGGCCGGAGAAGCCGGTGGCGATGAACAGCCCCGGCAGCCGATCGACCGGCCCGATCACCGGCACCGCGTCGGGCGTATGGTCGATCATGCCGCCCCAGCTTGCTGCGACCTCGACGCCGGCCAGTTGCGGATGCGCCGCGCGCAACTGGGCAAGCGCGGTCGCCAGCGTCGGCGCGTGCGGCGCAGGGTCCAGCACGCGCACCGCCTCGAACGGCGATGGCGCGTCCAGCCGCCAATGGCTGCGCTGCAGCAGGCTCGCGAACGAGGCCGCATCGAGGCGCAGCCGCAGATACCGCCAGCCCTGCCGCGCCATCGGCAGGAACGGCCAGGCGAAGCGCAGCACGTCGGCGGTGACGGGCAGCACCGCGTCGGAGCGCATCGCCACCACGCAGGCGCCGTCGCGGTCGCGGCGCATGCAGTAGCCGGGGGTGGCGAGGCCGATGCCGACCGCCTCCGGCGCCGGCCCGGTGCGGAACACCGACGCGAGCACGCTCACCTGCGGCAGGCGGATGCCGTGCCGGCGGCAGAACAGCGTGGACCAGGCGCCGCCGGCGCACAGCACCGCCTGGGTGCGGATGGTCCCGCGCTCGGTGACGACGCCGGCGACGCGGCCGGCCTGCGTTTCCAGGCCGCGCGCGGCGCAGCCCTGATGCAGCGTGGCACCGTGGCGCCGCGCCGCCCCGGCGATCGCCGGGGCGGCCAGCGACGGTTCGGCGCGTCCGTCGCTCGCGGTGTAGAGCCCGGCCCGCCACTGCCGCGCCATGCCGGGCAGCAGGGACGCCAGCGCCTCGCCCCGGCGCAGCTCGCTGATGATGCCGTGCGGCGCCGCGTCGGCCGCCCAACGCTCCCAGCCGGCGATCTCCGCCGCGTCGTCGCTGACGAAGGCGAGGCCGGTGCGGCGGAAGCCGACATCGGTGCCGGTCTCCGCCGCCATGCCGTCCCACAGCGCCATGCTCTCGCGGATCAGCGGCAGCTCGCCGCGGTCGCGGCCCTGCTGGCGGCACCAGCCCCAGTTG
>JAJZVE010000208.1 GCA_021845835.1 Pseudomonadota bacterium
GCCGCACCCGCCTGATCGTGCCGGCACGGCGCGGCGATGCCGCGTTCTTCGCCGACCGCGGCGCCGCACTCGCCCGTTTGCCGGGCGTGACCGCGACCGGCCCGAACCCCCGCGCCGGCAGCATCGTCGTCCATCATCAAGGGGATTTCGCAAGCGTGGCCGCCGCCGCCGAGGCGGCCGGGCTGCTGCGGGTTGCAGCCCTGCGGGCGCGGGTTGCCCCCGGGTCGCGCCGCCGCCCGCGCCGGGTGCCGCCGATGATGCTGGCGGCGGGGGGGCTGGCGGGACTGGGGGCGGTGCAGGTGTTGCGCGGCCGGATCGCCGGCAATGCGGTGGAGGCGTTGTGGAATGCCTATCAGGCGCGGCGGCGGCTGGGCATGCCGCGGCTGTCGCGGCTGCTGGTCGGCGTGGGACTGCTGCAACTGGCGCGCGGCGAAGTGCTCGGCCCCGGCATGTCGCTGCTGTTCTACGCGCTGGTGGCGCGCCAGATGGCTAGATCAGTGCCGCCACCGCGCCCAGCAGCCGTTCCGCCAGCCGTTCCAGCAGCATCGCGGCCAGCCGCTCCGACATCGGGTCGATGATCGGCATCGGCCGGGTCGCGGGGAGGGGCGTGGCAGCAAGCCAGGAGCGCAGTGCCGCCGCCCGGCCGGGGGCGGCGTCGTGCAGGATGAGCAGGCTGCCGGTGCGCGGGCTGGCCTCGGCGCAGAGCACGCCGGGGGCTTCGCGCAGGCGTGCCGCGACGGTCGCGGCCAGTTCGGGATTGCCCGCCAGCCGGGGGGAGCGCAGCCGCAGCCGCCCCGGTACTTCGTGAACCACCTGATACATCCGCCCCGCCGCCGCTGCGATCGACCGGCGATGCGTAGCGCGCGCGGATGACGTTCGCGTGACGGCGCGGCGAAACCTGTATGACGATACGGGCGCGTCAGCTTTCGCGCGCTGCCATCTCCGACCGCGCCTCGGCGATGATCGGCCCGGCGGTCCCGGCGACCTGCGCGCTCGCGTCCCGCCAAGCGGCGATGCCGGTGCGGATCACGGTCCTGGCGACCGGCCGCAGCATCCGCCCGACTACCGGCAGCACCACCGGCAGCAGCACCACCGCACCGATCCCGACCGCGATCGCCGGCAGTCCGGCGCCCTTGAACATGTCGTCGAACACGGCCATCCCCCGCCTCCCCGGAATGCCACCGGAAACAACGTCCGCGAACCGCCGTGGTTGCGCGCCCGGACCGCGCAGCGACTTATGCCACCTGCGACGTCTTCCCGGCCTCATCGGGCACGCCCGCCAGGCCGAAAGCCTGCCGCAGAATCACGTTGATCTGCGACTGCCATCCCGGTCCCCTCTCGCGCAGCTTCGCCAGCACGTCGGGGTCGAGGCGCACGCTGATCTGTTCCTTGACGGCGTTCGACTTCGGGCGGCCCCGGCCGCGGCGCACGAAGGTATTGCCGTCGAACACCTCCGCCCGATCAAGCATGTCCGCGGTCAGCTCCGGCGCGTCATCGGGGTCGGTCCAAGGTGCCGAACCAGCTTGCTTCTTCGTCGGCATGGGCGTGCCTCATGGAAATGATGCGGCGAGCCTTGCCGCGCGGTGTCCAGACCAGGACCACGCAACGTCCGCCGAGATGACCCGCTGTGATGTAGCGATCTTCCCCGTAATCACGGCGCGTGTCCTGTACGGTGACGGTGGCTCCAGCAAACACCAGGCCGGCATCGGCGAAGTCCAGTCCGCGGTGCTCCAGGTTCGCCGCTCGCTTGGCCGGATCGAAGCTTATATCACCAGTATAACGTATCACGAAAATTCAGCGCGTCAATAAACGTGACACGAAAAATCGGGCGCTCACGCCCGCGCCAGCATGGCCACCACGCGGTCGGCCAACTGGCCGAGCGCCGCACTCATCGCCGCCACCAGGTCGCGTGTGGCGGGGGAGGCCGGTTGTTCGGTCAGGCGCAGCGTCGCGGCGTGGGCGGTCTGACGCGCGTCGGCGCGGCGCACCGCGACCTGTGCCAGCACGACCAGCGTGCCCGACGCATCGGTGTCGAAGCGCTGCACGTCGATCTCCAGGATCAGGTCGGGTGCGGTCGAGATGGCGCCCGATTCGGCGAACACCGCGACCTCCGGCAACCGCTCCACCAGGTCCTCGGTGAACACGCGGTCCAGCATGGTGCCGAGCGATTCGCCCCAGCGCTGGTTGGTCGCGACCTGCACGCGATAGTCGGCCTCGGCGCGCACGATCTCCGGCCGGTCGAGATAGCCGGCGAGGCCGATGCGGCGCAGCTCGACGCTGTGCGCGGCGAGGCGCCGCGTCGGTCCGGGCACGGCGACCAGGGTGAACAGCTCCGGCGTCGGCGAAATGCACGCGGCCAGCGCCAGCGCCGGCAGCAGCGCGACAAGGCCCCGGCGCGTCATCATGGCGACCCCGCGGTGCCGGTGCGGCCGCGCAGCAGCGCCTCCGGGTGCTGGTCGAGATAGTCGGCGAGCAGGCGCACCGAGCGCGCGGTGTCGCTGAACTGGTCGAGCAGCCGCTCCAGGTCGCGGCGCACCTGCGAGTTGGCGCCGTAGCCGGTATCGGCCGAGCCGAGCAGGCGGTTGGCGCGGTCCACGGTGGCCTGCAGCCCCTCCGCGATCTGCGGCAGCCGCGCCAGCGCCGGGCCGACGCCGCCGTTGGCCTGGCGGACCAGTTCCTGCAGCGCCGTGAGGGTGGCGGTGAGCGTGCGCAGGCTGTTCTTCAGTTCCGGCCCGTTGGTCACGCCGTCAATGCCGGCGAGGGTGTCGTTCACGTGGCGCATGATCTCATCCAGCGGCAGCGCCTGCACCTTCTGCAGGATCTGGCCGAGGCTGGCGGTGATCCCCTCCAGCCCGCCGGGCAGCGTTGGCAGCACGATGGCGCCGTCCTCCTCCTGCACCGCGGCCGGCTGCTGGTCGGGGAAGAAGTCCATCGCCACCAGCAATTGTCCGGTCAGAAAATTGGCTGTGTGCAACTGCACGCGCAGCCCGTGCGCGACAAGGCGCCTGGCAACGTCGATCGGCGCGCTCTCGGGCACCGCGCCGGGGCCGAACACGCGCTCCGGCTGGATCTGGAAATGCACGGCGACGCGCGAGCGCTGCGCGTTGGGGTCGAAGTCCAGCCGGATGTCGGTGACGCTGCCGATCGGGATGCCGTACAGCTCCACCGGTGCCCCGACCGCAAGCCCGCGCACCGAGCCGGTGAAATACACCAGCAGCGGAATGCGGTCGCGAAACCCGGCGGAGATCGCGGAGGAACGGTCGTCGTACAGCGTGAACGCGGCGTTGATCGCACTGCGCGGCCCGTCGCGCGGCGGCGGCGGCGTGTCGAAGGCGATGCCGCCGGACAGCAGCGCCTGCATGCTTTCCAGTTGCAGCCGCACGCCGTCCGCACCCAGTTGCACCGACACGCCGGAGGCGTTCCAGAAGAACGTGCCCTCATGCACGAAGGTGTCGTAGGGCGCGCGGATGAAGACGTGAACGTTGATGAACGTATCTTCCTTCCGCTCGGCCGGATGCACGTCGTAGCCCAGCACTTCGCCCGCGGCGATGTCGCGGAAGAACACCGGCGAGCCGGAGGAGAGCGAGCCGATGCGGTCGGCCTTCAGCACGAAGGCGCGCCCCGGCTCGTCCGAGCGCACCGCGGGCGGTTCCTCCAGGCCGGCGAATTCGCTGCGCGCGGTGCCGCCGGGGGCGCCCGGGTCCATCTCGATATACGAGCCGGACAGCAGCGTATCGAGGCCGGAGATGTTGCCGGCGTTGAGCCGCGGGCGCACCACCCAGAAGCGCGCATGGGTGGTCAGGAAGCGGTCGGCCTCGCGCCGCATGTCGGCCTGCACGATGACGTGCTGCATGTCGCGCGACAGGGTGATGCGCCGCACCGTGCCGAGATCGACCGCCTTGTGGCGGATGCGGGTCTGGCCGGCGGTGAGTCCGTCGGCGGTGGAGAAGGTGATGGTGATGGTCTCGCCCTGCTGGCTGATCGCGCGCACGCCGAGAAACAGCGCGATCAGCGCGGCCACGATCGGGATCAGCCAGACGGCGTGGAAGCCGCGCTGCGTCTGCACCCGCGCTTCCGGCAGGTGGGATGGTGGCGGCATGTCGGGACCGCTCATGCGGCGTTGCGCCCGGCGGCGTCCCACATCAGCCGCGGATCGAAGCTGACGGCGGCGAGCATGGTCAGCACCACCACGGCACAGAAGGACACCGCCGCCGGCCCGGGATTGACCGACGCCACCAGCCCCATGCGCACCAGCGCGGTCAGGATCGAGATCATGAACACGTCGATCATCGACCAGCGGCCGACCGAATCGACGATGCGATAGAGCTGCGTGCGCGCACGCAGGCTGTGCCGGCTGCGGCGGTGCGTGCTGATCAGCAGCCAGGACAACCCGAACAGCTTCAGCATCGGCACGGTGACGCTGGCGAAAAACACCAGGGCGGCGAGCGGCCACATGCCCTGGTCGACAAGCTCGACCACGCCGCCGAGAATGGTGTCGGTCTGGGTCTGGCCGAGGCTGGTGACGCTCATCACCGGCAGCAGGTTGGCGGGCAAATAGAGGATGGCGGCGGCGGCGAGCAGCGCCCAGGTGCGCGCGACGCTGTCGGTCTTGCGGTGGCGGGCGCGGGCGCCGCAGCGTGGGCAGGCGCGGCTGGCGCGGCTCACCAGCCCGCAACTGTCGCAGCCGAACGGCGTGCCGAGGGGTTCGCCCGGGTCGCGGCCGGCGGTGATGCCCTTGCCTTCCAGCCCCTGCCACACCGCCTCGCGGTCCAGCACGCTGTCGGCGGCGGCGATCGCGAGAGTGAGGCCGCCCAGCGCATAGACCGCCAGGCCGACATCGACGCGGGCGATGGCGACCAGGCGGGTATAGGCGACAAACGCGCCAAGCAGGAACACCTCCGCCATCGCCCAGGTGTCGAGCCATTCCGACCAGCGGAACACGGCGTAGAGGTGCCGTGGCGGCCGGGCGAACTGCAGGCCGCCGAGCACGTAGCCGAGGGCGAGCAGCCGGCCGAGCGGGGCGCCGAGGGTGGTACCCAGCACGACCAGCGCCAGCGGCCAGAACCCCTGCTGTTCCAGCGCCAGCGGGCCGGTCAGCATGGTCATGCCGCGGCTGATGCCGTGGACGCGCACGTTCATGAACGGTTCGGTGAGGGCGAGGGCGAACAGCAGCAAGCCGGTGAGCGCGAGCGCGAGGGAGCGGCCGGCGGGGTCGATGCGGCGGCGGCGCAGCACGGCGGCGCAGCGTGGGCAGCGCGCCACGGCGCCGCGCGGCAGCGCCGGCATGCGCTGGAACAGGCCGCAATCGGGGCACTCGCGCAGCCGGGGCGGGGCGACGGCCGGTTCGGCGTGGGCGGCAAGGGCGACGGACATGCGGCGGGGCCTGGCAGCGGCGCCGGTTCTTGTGCCGCAGCCGGGGCGGCAGGGGAAGCGGTCAGGCGCGGACGGTGCCGCCCCGGCGGCGGGCGGCACCGGATGCGAATTACCGCAGGTGATCGAGCAGCGACTCCGAACCCGACCGGTGCTGCCAGCGATCGAACCAGACGACCTCCCGCAATGGCGTGCGCGGCAGCCAGCCGGCGGCTTGCAGCTCCGGACTCTCGAAAAAGTGCGAAACGTAGCCGGCGCAGAGATACGCGACCGGGCGGATCGACGGTGGGATGCCCAGCGCATCGCGCAGGTCGGCATGGCGCATGATGCTGACCCAGCCGACGCCGACATTCTCCGCCCTGGCCGCCAGCCACAGGTTCTGCACGGCGCAGACCGCGCTGTACAGATCCATTTCGCGCTGGTGGGTGCGGCCGATGACGACGGGGCCGTGGCGCTGCCGGTCACAGGTGACGCAGATGCCGACCGGCGCCTCGACGATGCCTTCCAGCTTCAGCGTGCGGTAGGTCTGCTTGCGCCCGTCTTCGAACATCTCGGCCGCCTCGGTGTTGGCGGTCACGAAGGCGTCCCGCACCGCCCGCTTCACCTCGGCATCCCTGACGACGATGAAGTCCCAGGGCTGCATGAAGCCGACCGAAGGGGCGTGATGGGCAGCCCGCAGGATGCGGGCCAGGGTTTCGTCGGGGATCGGGTCCGGCAGAAACTGGCCGCGGACATCGCGGCGCTTGTGGATGCACTTGTAGACGCTGTCGCGTTCGGCGGCTGAGAAGTTCGAATCGACCTGAATCCGGTTGGCTTCCATGATGTCCCCACATGGCAAGGCGCGAGCCGCCGCCGTTCCACGGCGGGGCACTCCTGCTTCCAGGCCGGTCTTCTGACTGAGGTTCATCCCATCCGAACGCCTTCCCGGCGCCGCCAGTGGCACGTGTCCGGATGGTCCCCATCACAGCGTTGGGTACGTGGCGGAATCGCACCGCCTTCCCGATTCTCCCAGGGGTGCGCCCTGGGCACCTGAAGCGCGCATAGCTTGCACGGAATACGCCGGGTGATCCAGTCCGGGGGGCGGGGTTGCGCGTGGCACGATCCACCGCCGATGGGGCAGCGGATCGGACCTGCCGATACGCGCCTTGCCGGCATGGCGGTTTCGGCGTAGCTGCCGGCCTCGCGCAACGCGGCAACGCCCGCCGGCGAAGCAACGGAGGAAACCATTCATGTCAGCAACGGTGCATTGATGACCCCGTTCCAGTTGACCGGCCGACGCATCCTGATCACCGGCGGCGCCAGCGGCATCGGCGCCGCCACGGCGCGGCTGTGCGCGCAACTCGGGGCGACGCCGGTGATTGCCGACCGCCAGGACGCAGAGCCGGTGCTGGCCGACATCGCCGCAGCCGGCGGACAGGCCGAGGCGCTCGCCTGCGACGTGACCGACCGCGCGCAGGTGGACCGCGCGGTTGCCGCCGCGGGGCGGATCGATGGGCTGGTGGCGTGCTCGGCGATCTGCCCGTGGGATGACTGGAACGCGCCCGACTGGGACGACATCTTCGTGCGCACCAACGACGTGAACGTGCGCGGCACGCTGCTGTGCGTGCGCGCCGTACTGCCGGACATGATGGCGCGGCGCGACGGGCGGATCGTGCTGATCGGCTCGGTGGCGGGGCAGATGGGCGGGCTGCTGTCCGGCCCGCACTACGTCGCCTCCAAGGGCGCGATCAACTCGCTGGTGAAGTGGCTCGCCCGCCGTGGCGCGCCGCACAACGTGCTGGTCAACGGCATCGCCCCCGGCGTCACGCGCACGCCGATGACGGTGGGCCAGAACGCCAACCTGGCCGCGATCCCGATGGGACGGCTGGCGACCGCCGAGGAGATCGCGGCGCCGATCGCCTTCCTGCTCTCGCCCGCCGCCAGCTATGTCTGCGGGCTGATGCTGGACGTGAACGGTGGCACCTGGATGGGCTGACCGCCGCCGTCAGGCGCCGCCGCGCAGCCCGCCATAGGCCGCCCAGCCGACGCCGCACAGGAAGCCGGCGTCCACCGGCAGGTTGACGCCGGTGACGGCGCTGGCGCCGTCGCCGAGCAGCCAGGCGGCGGCGCGGCCGATCTCATCCGGTTCGACCAGCCGCCGCAGCGCCGCCAGCTCGGTCAGGCGCTGCGCGTCCATCACGCCCGCGTCGAAGCCGCGCTGCAGCGCCGGCGTGCGGGTGAAGCCGGGCGAC
>JAJZVE010000209.1 GCA_021845835.1 Pseudomonadota bacterium
CTCGCCGACCAGCTCACCACTTTTGCGCTGCGCCAGGGTATCCATCGCTCGCAACTGGTCGAGGCGGCGGTGATGGCGTTCCTCTCGCCGGACGCGCTGGATCGCCGCGAGGCCGCCTTCGTCCGCCGGCTCGATCGCCTGTCGCGGCAGATGGAGCGGATCGAGCGCGATCTGACCATCGCCATCGAGGTGCAGGCCCAGTTCGTGCGGTTCTGGCTGTCAGCCTCGCCACCGATCCCGCCGGACCAGCAGGATTCAGCCAAGGCACGGGGCGCCAGCCGCTACCAGGGCTTCATCGAGACCCTGGGCAGACGGCTCCAGCGAGGCGACTCCCTGGTCCGCGAGATCAGCAAAGAAATTACTCCCGAATTCAATGTGCGGGACAACGTGGCGGCGGGCACCAGCACCGGCGCCAGCGATAACATGGACGACGCGATGTCGGCACATGACGCGATCCAGGCCGGGATGGAGGATAAAAATGCCGGGATCTGACGGGGCAGGGATCCTGCTTTCCCGCTCGGTGCGGATGCTGCGCACTGCTCTGGGTCCGGCCATTGCGGCGCTGCTGGCGGATCAGGAGATCGTCGAGGTGATGCTCAATCCGGACGGCAAACTCTGGGTGGACCGGCTCGGTGCCGGCCTCGCCGATACCGGCCTGATCATGCAGCCGGCCGATGGCGAGCGGATCGTCCGCCTGGTCGCTCATCATGTCGGTCTGGAAGCCCATGCGCATAACCCGCGCATCTCGGCGGAATTGCCTGAGACCGGCGAGCGCTTCGAGGGTCTGCTGCCGCCGATCGTGACCGGACCGACCTTCGCCATCCGTAAGCCCGCTATCGCGGTGTTCTCGCTTGATGATTACGTCGCGGCCGGGATCATGTTGCCCAGTCAGGCAGCCCTGCTGCGCACGGCGATCACCGAACGCTGGAACATCATGGTCACCGGTGGAACCTCGACCGGCAAGACCACGCTGGCCAACGCGCTGCTCAAGGAGGTCGCAGCCACCGGCGATCGTGTCGTGGTCATCGAGGATACGCGCGAACTCCAGGTCGAAGCGCCGAACCTGGTGTCGCTGCGCACCAGGGACGGTGTCTGTTCGCTCGCCGATCTGGTCCGTTCCAGCCTGCGCCTGCGCCCCGATCGCATTCCGATCGGCGAAGTACGCGGAGCAGAGGCGCTCGACCTGCTGAAGGCCTGGGGCACCGGCCATCCGGGCGGGATCGGCACGATCCATGCCGGCTCCGCCCTCGGCGCGCTGCGCCGGCTGGAACAGCTCATCCAGGAGGCGGTGGTCAACGTGCCACGTCCGCTGATCGCCGAAACCATCGACCTGATCGCCGTTCTGCAAGGCCGCGGCCGGCACCGCCGTCTCGCCGGCATCTGGCAGGTCGCCAAGACGCTCACCGCCGGCGACTACGTGCTCGCCGAGATCGGGTCCGCGCCAGACTCCAATGTTTTTCTCCTCCAGCCTGGGAGCCATCCATGACACTCAAGTCGCTCAGGACACCCGAGACGGCCGAGACACGCGAGACTTCGCAGAGTTTGACGACCGCCGTCCACCTTTGGCAACCGCGCCTGATCGCCGTCCTGGTTGGCGCAATACTGTGGCCAACCTCCGCCCTGGCGGCCGGATCAAATATGCCGTGGGAGCAGCCGCTCCAACAAATTCTGAATTCGATCGAGGGGCCGGTAGCCAAGATTATCGCCGTGCTGATCATCATCGGCACCGGTCTTGGACTCGCCTTTGGCGAAAGCTCCGGCGGCATGCGCCGGTTGATCCAGATCGTGTTCGGCCTGTCGATCGCCTTCGCCGCCGCAAGCTTTTTTCTGACCTTCTTCAACTTCTCCGGCGGGGCGCTGGTCGGATGACCAATCCTGTAGACATCCCAGGCTGGTCGGTGCCGCTGCATCGCAGCCTGACCGAGCCGATCCTGCTCGCTGGCATCCCGCGCGGGATGGCGATCGCGCTCGGCACGCTGGCGGCAGCGATCGGCCTCGGGCTGCAACTCTGGCTGGCCGGGATCGCTATCTATCTGATCGGCCATACGGCAGCGTTGTTCCTGACCCGGCAGGACCCGCAATTCGGGCCGGTGTTCGCGCGGCATCTGCGTGCCGCCCGCCATCATCTCGGCATTTGATCAGGAGCGGAACGGAAGATGCTCGATCTTCGGGAATATCGCAACAGGCGCCGGGAGCTTGCCGATTTTCTGCCCTGGGCGGGGCTGGTCGGTCCGGGCATCGTGCTGAACAAGGACGGTGCGCTCCAGCGCTCGGCGCAATTCCGTGGTCCTGATCTCGATTCCAGCACCGCGGCCGAATTGATCGCGGTGACCGCGCGGGTCAACAATGCGCTCAAGCGCCTGGGTGAGGGCTGGGCGCTCTTCGTCGAGGCGGCACGAACCGCCGCTCCGGGCTATCCGCCAAGCCGCTTCCCTGATCCTGTGTCCTGGCTAGTCGACGAAGAACGCCGGCACGGCTTCGAGGAGGCGGGGGCACATTTCGAGAGCAGGTATTATCTGACGTTCTGCTATCTGGCACCGCCGGAACGGGCCGAGCGGACCAACCGGCTGCTCTACGAGCGGGCCCATCGACCAGCTCAGCGACAACGCGGGCCCCGAGGCCGAGCGCAAGGGCGAGACCAAGATCAAAACCAAGACCAAGACGAGGCACAGGGTCGCAGGCGAGGGCAGGGCAAATCCGGCACGATCGACTGGCGCGGCATTCTGGACGGGTTTGTCGCCGAGACCGACCGGGTGCTCGACCTGCTCGCCTCCCTCATGCCGGATTGCGCCTGGCTCGATGACGCCGAGACATTGGCTTATTTGCACGCCACTATCTCGACCAATGGGTATCATCCGGTCGCCGTGCCGGAGGTGCCGTTCTATCTCGACGGGCTGTTGCCGGACTGCGATTTGACGCCCGGCGTCGCGCCGATGCTCGGGCGCTGCCATCTCCGTACCATTACGCTACGCGGCCTGCCGGACCGGACCTGGCCGGGATTGCTCGATGACCTCAATCGACTGCCCCTCCAATACCGCTGGGTCGCGCGCTGGCTGCCCCTGGAAAAGCCCGAGGCGCAGAAAGAACTCGGCCGCAAGCGCCGCCACTGGTGGGCCAAACGCAAAGGCATCGCCGCCCTGCTGCGCGAGGTGATCTGGCAGCAGGAGACACGGCTGGTCGATACCGACGCCGAGAACCAATCGCTCGACGCCGATATCGCGCTCCAGGAACTTGGTTCCGATGCCGTCAGCTTCGGCTATTTCACCGCCACGGTGACGGTGTGGGATACTGATGAGGCCGCCGTTGCCGAGAAACTCCGCCAGGTCGGCCGCGCAGTGCGCGCGCAGGGTTTCGTTGCGGTCGAAGAAACCCTGAACGCGGTCGAAGCCTGGCTCGGCAGCCTGCCCGGCCAGTGCTACGCCAATATCCGTCAGCCTCTGGTCTCCTCGCTCAACTTGGTCCACATGCTGCCGCTCTCGGCAGTCTGGGCAGGACCAGGTCAAAACGTCCATCTTGATGGGCCACCGTTGCTGATCGCCCACACCGCCGGATCGACGCCGTTTCGCCTGGTGCTGCACCAGGGCGATGTCGGCCACACGCTGATCATCGGACCCACCGGCGCAGGTAAGAGCGTGCTGCTGGCGCTGATCGCGCTGCAATTCCGCCGCTACGCCGGCGCGCGCGTGATAATCTTCGACAAGGGACGATCCTCCAAGGCTGCCGTGCTCGGCATGGGCGGTGCGTTCCACGATCTCGACCTCGGCGGCGCGGTCTCGCACCAGCATGATCATACCGTCGCGTTCCAGCCGCTGGCGCGGATCAACGATGCCGCCGAGCGGGCCTGGGCGGCGGACTGGATTGCCACCTTGCTGGTCCAGGAGAGCATCGACCTCACCCCAGAAGTTCGCGGTGCCATCTGGTCGGCCCTCGGCTCGCTGGCGACGGCGCCACTGCCCGAGCGCACGCTATCGGGGTTTGCCGCCCTGTTGCAGGCGAACCGGCTCAAGGCGGCGCTGGAGCCTTATACCATCGCCGGCCCGTTCGGCCGGCTGCTTGATGCCGAGCAGGAGAGCATCGGTAATGCCGACGTACTCGCCTTCGAGACAGAGGATCTGCTCGGAGCAAAACACGCAGCGCGCGCCGTGCTGACCTATCTGTTTCACCGGATCGAGGCGGGCCTAGACGGGCGACCGACCCTGATCGCGGTCGACGAGGCGTGGTTCGCCCTGGATGATCCGGTCTTTGCGCCAAAACTCCGCGAATGGCTCAAGACGCTCCGGCGCAAGAATGCCTCGGTGCTCTTCTCGACCCAGAGCTTGGCCGATATCACCCGATCGCCGGTCGCCCCTGCAGTGAACGAAAGCTGCCTGTCGCGCATCTTCCTGCCGAATGCCCGCGCGATCGAACCGGAGAGCCGGGACGCCTATGCGCGTCTCGGCCTCAATGACCGGCAGATCGCGACTATCGCGCGCGCGGTCCCAAAGCGCGAATATTGGTTCCAGTCGGCCGCCGGCTGCCGGCTGTTCGAACTGGGCCTCAGCGACATCGCGCTGGCCTTTTGCGGTGTCAGCCGGGCGGAAGACCTCGCCGCAATCGACCGGGTGATGGCCGCCCATGGACCCGATGAGTTTCCCAGGGCGTGGCTGCGTGAGCGCGGCCTCGGTTGGGCGGCGGAGCTTCTACCACCCTCACACGCCGTGGCTTTGGATCAATCCGAACCCAGTACAAAAGCCCGTTATCGATTGCGACTGGATGCCGGCGTCGAGCCTACCCTGCAGCACCCGCATCTCCCGTTCAGCGATGGTGTCGAAGTGCAGCACCCATCCAGAACGCGCACCGCTTCCACAACGGAGGTCCCATCATGAGGCGCCACATCTCGCCCAGCCACCAACAGAAGATCGTCGGCATGGCCTTGATCGGATTGTTGGCGATCGCCGCTCCGATCTCGACGCAAGCCGACATCCCGGTGATCGATTTCTCGAACCTGACCCAGAACGTGCTGACAGCCGCGCGAACCCTGGAAGAGGTCACCAATCAGGTTACCCAGCTCCAGCAGGGCATTTCCATGCTGGAGAACCAGGCGCGTAATCTGACGTCGCTGCCGTTCTCTGTGCTTTCCCAGCTGCAATCCTCGATGACGCAGATCAACCAGCTGATGGGGCAGGCCCAAAGTCTCGCCTACACCGTCCAGCAGGTGCAGCAGCAGTTCCGCACGCTGTATCCGGACTACCAATCGGCAGGCTTCCAGGGCAATGTTACCCAGGCCGGCCTGCTGGCCGATGCCAATGCGCGCTGGCAGGCCTCGATCAATACCTTCCAGCACACGATGGACGTACAAAGCCAGATCGTCGCGGCGATCCCCGCCGATCAAGCCGATCTTTCATCCTTGGTCACCGAAAGCCAGGGTGCGGTCGGCGCGCTACAAGCGATCCAGTCCAGCAATCAGCTGCTGGCACTGCAATCGCGCCAGCTTTCCGCGACGCAAGACCTGATCGCCGCGGACGCCCGCGCCCAGGCCGCGAACGCCATGCAAAATGCCGAGGTCCAATCGGCCGCGCAAGCCGAATGGCAACGCTTCTACGGTAATGGCGTCGGCTATACTTTTGCTCCGGTCAATCTGTTCGGAGGATCAGCACCATGAACGTCAAATTCCTTGTCGCTATCTCATTTGTTGTTATCGATCTGTCCGGCATGTCTGCGCCGGCATGGGCAAGCGCACCGACGATCGATCAACTGGTCGCCAATCCCAAAATGCTCACCGCCGAGCTCGATCGCTGCAAGCATCTCGGCATGGCGGCCAATAACGATGCGCGCTGCCATACCGCGTGGCAGGCCGAGAACAAGCAGTTCTTCGGTGGCGATGAAGGAAATTACTCGAAGGTTCCAGTTCATCTATTCGGCAACACGCCAAAATTTGATCCGGAACCCAACAGCCAGAAATCTCATCCATCAAAGCCGTCAGAGCCGCCAAATGGGCAGTAACCCATCCATCATCGACCATTTTCTTGATGTCTTCAGCCAGTATATCAACTCTGGCTTCGGACTGATTTCGCCTGATGTCGGCTTCCTGGTCGTCATTCTGATCGGCATCGACGCCACCCTCGCCGGTCTCGCCTGGGCACTTGGCGAAGACAATGTTGTTCAAGCATTTGTGAGGAAGGTCCTATATGTCGGATTTTTCGCGCTCCTCTTGAACAACTGGCAGTCGCTTACTGCAATTGTGTTTCAGAGCTTCGCGGGGCTCGGCCTCAAAGCGACAAGCTCCACTTTGTCGTATGCAGACTTCCTGCATCCCGGCTTGCTGGCCCAAGCCGGCGTGCGGGGTGCCGACGTGCTGCTCTCGCAGATCCAGCGCCTCGCCGGGTTTCCGAACATTTTCTGGAACCTCGGCGAGATCCTGGTCATGGGTCTGTCCTGGATCGTCACGCTGCTCGGCTTCTTCGTGCTCGCGATCCTGCTGTTCCTGGCCATCATCGAATTCAAGCTGACGACGCTGAAAGGCTTCATCCTCGTTCCCTTCGCTCTCTGGCGCGGCACCGCCTTCATCGCCGAGCCGGTGCTTGGCCAGATCGTTACCTCCGGTGTCCGTGTTCTGGTCTTTGCCGTGGTGACCGGTATCGGCACCCAGCTATTCAGCCAGATCCTGCCGAGCAATCCAGCTACGATGCTGTCGCTACAGGACGCGCTCACCATCCTGCTGGCATCCATGACCATCGTCGGTTTGGCGTTCTCGGCAAACCGCCTCGCGGCCGGCATCACCTCCGGCGCGCCGCAGCTTGGCCTTGGCAGTGCTGCCGCAGCGGGCGGTGCCGCTGCCGGTATTGTGACATTGGCCGGGACGGGAGGGATCGCGGCGGTCCGCGCTGCGGCCTCCGGCGTCGGTGCCGGAACCTCGCTCGCGGGCGGTGCCAGCGGTGCCTATGCGTCCGGCAGCGTCACTGGCGGAGGCTCAGTCTCGGCCGGCCTCGGCGGCGTCGCCCGTGGTGCCGCTGGTGCGGCTGGCAGCGGATTACGCGACATCGCCCGGAACGCGACATCGGGGTTGCGCGATCGCTTTGCCGCTGGCCAACGCGCCGGCTGGGCGGCGACCGGCGGTAGCGGCACCGTTAGTGGCGGTACCGGTGGTGGTGGTGGTGGTGGTGGTGGTGGTGACGGTTCCGGCGGTGGTGGCGCAGAACCCGCATCGGCGCCCCCAGGGACCACGGCGACGCCTGCTCGATCCGGCGCGCCGGCCTGGGCCGAAAATCTGCGGCGGCGCCAAGCCTATCGGACGGCGGAGCGAATCATCCGCGAGGGCGAAGCAGGTGGTGGCGGGATGCGGCCCAATCTCCGGGGAGACCGGACATGAGATGGCGACGCTTCTCCGCTCGAATGTCCGAAACGGAAACTCCGATCACACCCTATCAGCGCGCCAGGCAGCTCTGGGACCAGCGAATCGGTTCCGCCCGGGTTCAGGCCGCGAATTGGCGCCTGATGGCCTTCGGCTGCCTCGCCCTGGCGGCCGTCGTCACCGCCGATGATATCCGCACCCATTCGCGCGCGATGGTCACGCCGTTCGTTGTCGAAGTGAACCACCTTGGCTCGGTGCAAGCCGTC
>JAJZVE010000210.1 GCA_021845835.1 Pseudomonadota bacterium
CCTGGACCTGCAGGTCCACCTTGTCAACGTAGTCCTTGGATGCCGCCATGGCCTTGACCATGTTCTCCGCCTCGGCCTGCCAGTCGTTGCCGATGTAGCTCATCGACAGGAAGATCTTGAATTTCTGCTCGGCGGCCGCGTGGTGGGCGGCGAACGCCGTGGCCAGCGCGACCGCCATGCCGAAGGCGGCACGGATCCATCTCATCGGGTGTTTCCTCCTGCTTTGCGCCCTTCTCGGGCGGCGGCATTGATGCGGCCGCGGACTGAGCGGCTGAGCGTCGATTGGGTCTGGACAGCGATTTGATCATAGATCATGGATTGCGAAATCCGCAATGCCTACCCGAAACAGCGGATGCCAGCGGCGGGATGAAGAGAGGATGCAGGAGACAGTCGATGCCGGGCGCGGCAGCGCGGCACCGAAGCTGCCGCTCCGCCCGGTCGGCCGGGAGACGGTGCAGGACCGCGTCTATCGCCAGTTCAGGGAGCTGATCCTGAATGGCGAAATCGAGCCGGGGCAGACCATCACGATCCAGAGCCTATCGGAAGCGTTCCAGGTCAGCGCCATGCCGGTGCGCGAGGCGCTGCGCCGCCTGATGGCGGAACAGGCGCTGACCGTCGTTTCCGGCCGTTCCGTCGGCATTCCGGCGCTGACGCGCGAGCGGCTGGCAGACCTGCGGCGCGTGCGCCGCGAGGTCGAGCCGCTGGCCGCCGCCTGGGCGGCGCAGCGGGTGACGCCGGCGGACCTGCAACGTCTGGCCGAGCTGATCGAGCGCATGCAGATCGCGGCCGACCAGCAGAACGGGCGGCACTTCGTGCCCGCCAACCACGACTTCCACTTCACCATCTACCGCGCCGCGGCGTCGCCTGCGCTGCTCGGCATCATCGAATCGCTCTGGCTGCAGATCGGCCCGTATTTCCACGTGCTGCGCGCGTCGGACAACTGGCACACGGCCAATACGGCGCACCGGATGATCCTGGACGCGCTGCGCCGCGGCGACGGCGGCGCCGCGGCGGCGGCGCTGCATCGCGACATCGAGGACGCCGCAACCACTCTGGAAGACCTGCTGCGCTGACGGCGACGCCCGCGGTTGCAGCAGCCGGCCGGCTAGATCGTTTCGGCCAGCCGTCGCATCGTGCGCGCGAACGCCGCCTCGATTTCGCGCGCACGCAAATGCGTGCCGTAGCGCACCACCCACGCCCCGCCCACCATGACGTGCCGCACCGGCGTCGCGTTGCCGGCGAACACGAAGGCGTCGAGCAGGCCGAGCCCGCGCCGGCCGAGCAGCGACGGATGTTCCGGATCGAGCACGATCAGGTCGGCGATCTTGCCCTCGGCAATCTCGCCGGCATCGCGCCCGAGCGCCAGCGCCCCGCCCGCCGCCGCGTGCCCGAGCAGCGATGCGGCGACAGAGGCGCCCGGCCGCGTCTCGCTGACGTTGCGGGCGCGGCTCTCCAGGCGGCGGACGTATTCCAGCCAGCGCAGTTCCTCGACCGGACTGGCCGAGACATTGCTGTCGGTGCCGATGCCGAACCGGCCGCCCGCGGCCAGATACGGGCGCAGCGGAAAGATGCCGTCGCCGAGATTGGCCTCAGTGGTCTGGCACAGGCCGGCCACCGCGCCGCTCGCGGCCAGCCGGGCGCGCTCGGCGGCGTCGATATGGGTCGCATGCACGAGGCACCAGCGCGCATCCACCGGCGCATGATCGAGCAGCCAGGCGACCGGCCGCGCGCCGCTCCAGGCGAGACACTCGGCCACCTCGCGCTCCTGCTCGGCGGCATGGATATGCACCGGCGTCGCCGGGCCGAGCGCGCCCGCCAGCGCGACCGCGCGCGCGAGGTCGTCGGGGGCGACGGCGCGCAGACTGTGCGGGGCGATGCCGATGCGGACATACTTCGCCATCTCCCGGCACAGGCGCTCATAGGCATCGAAGCCGAGAACGAAGCGGCGCTGCCCCTCGGCCGGCGGCGCGGCGCCGAAGCCGCCCTGGCGATACAGCGCCGGCAGCAGCGTCAGCCCCACCCCCGCCGCGTCCGCCGCCGCGGCAATGCGCAGCGACAGCTCTGCCGGGTCCAGATAGGCGCCGCCGTCCGGCGCGTTGTGCAGGTAGTGGAACTCGGCGACCGACGTGTAGCCGTGCAGCAGCCCCTCGGCATAGGTCTGCGCCGCGATCGCCTGCACGTCCTCCGGCGTCAGTGCGGCGAGGAAGCGGTACATCACCTCGCGCCAGCGCCAGAAATTGTCGCCCTCCGGCCCCGCCCGTTCGGCGAGGCCCGCCATCGCGCGCTGGAAGGCGTGGCAGTGCAGGTTCGGGATGCCCGGCAGCACGAGGCCGGGCAGGTGCTCGTCGGCCCGTTCGGCGTTACGGTGCAGGGCGGCAATGCGGCCGTCCTGGCCGATGTCGATCCGCACGCGCTCCACCACCTCGCGGCCGATCAGCACGGCGTCGGCGAGATAGGATGTGGCGCCGCCCACGATCGCGTCGAGCGGGGTCATGGCCGCACGCTCCCGATGCTCACGGGACAGTGTGCGGCCGGCGGCGGGAAAAGCAAGCGCATGCCGCGCCGCCGCAAGGGGTTCCGGTTGCGCCCCCTGCGCCCTATCTGCCGGGGGCACAGCCAGGACGCTTTCGCATGGACGTACTGCCCGATCGTTTCGCCGTGGGCCAGCCGGTCTCGCGCACCGAGGATCCCGTGCTGCTGCGCGGCGAGGGCCGTTACACCGACGATCTGAACCTGCCCGGGCAGGCCTATGCCGTGGTGGTGCGCAGCCGCGTCGCGCATGGCGTGCTGCGCGGCATCGACACGGCGGCGGCGCGCGCCATGCCCGGCGTGCTCGCCGTGCTGACCGCCGCCGATCTCGTGGCCGGCGGCATGCAGCCGATGCCGGCCAGCGTGTTCGGCCACAACCGCGACGGCACCGCGCCGCGCAAGCCGGTGCAGATGGCGCTGGCGCAGCACAGGGTGCGCTACGTCGGCGACCCGATCGCCGTCGTGGTGGCGGAGACGCGCGAGCAGGCCAAGGACGCCGCGGAAACGATCGCCCCCGCGATCGACGCCCTGCCCGCCGTCACGTCCGCCCGCGCCGCCGCCGCGCCGGATGCGCCGCAACTGTACGACGAGCTGCCCGGCAACCTGCTGCTCGACTGGCATTACGGCGACACCGCACAGGTCGCCGCCGCGTTCGCGCGCGCCGCCCATGTCACGCGGCTCGATCTGACCAACACGCGCATCGTGGTGGCGTCGATGGAGCCGCGCGCCGCGCTTGCCGAGTACGACGCGGAGGGCGGGCGCTACGTGCTGCGCATCGGCTCGCAGGGCGTGTTCATGATGCGCGGTCTGCTCGCCGGCGTGCTCGGCGTGCAGCCGGCGCAGGTGCGCGTGCTGACCGGGCATGTCGGCGGCTCCTTCGGCATGAAATACAGCGCCTATCCCGAATATGCCTGCGTGCTGTTCGCGGCGAAGCGGCTCGGCCGCCCGGTGAAATGGACCGACGAGCGCAGCGACAGTTTCCTCTCCGACAGCCACGGCCGCGCGTCGGACGTCACGGCGGAGCTGGCGCTGGACGCGGCGGGACATTTCCTCGCCGTGCGCGTCAGCGGTTTCGCCGCCGTCGGCGCCGTGCTGTCCAACGCGACCACGCTGCCGCCGACCATGAACCTCGTGAAGAACGTGGTCGGCGTGTACCGCACGCCGCTGGTGGAAGTGTCCACGCGCTGCTTCGTCTGCAACACGACGCCGGTGGGCGCCTATCGCGGCGCCGGGCGGCCGGAAGGCAACTACTACATGGAGCGGCTGGTCGATGCGGCGGCGCGCGAACTCGGCATCGACCCGGTGGCATTGCGCCGCCGCAACCAGATCCCGCCGGCGATGCTGCCCTACGACGCGCCCTCCGGCCTGCAATACGACAGCGGCGATTTTCCGGCATTGCTCGACCGCGCCCTGGCGGCGGCGGACTGGGACGGGTTCGCGGCGCGGGCGGCGGCGAGCGCGGCGCGCGGCCGGGTGCGCGGGCGCGGCATCGGGCAGTACCTGGAAGTGACGGCGCCGGCCTCGGCGGAGATGGGCGGCATCCGCTTCGAGCCGGACGGCACGGTGACCATCGTCACCGGCACGCTGGACCACGGCCAGGGCCACGCCGCACCGTTCGCGCAGGTGCTGGCCTCCCGTCTCGGCGTGCCGTTCGAGCGCGTGCGGCTGCTGCAGGGTGATTCCGACCAGTTGATCGCCGGCGGCAACACCGGCGGATCGCGCAGCCTGATGCAGAGCGGCGCCGCCATCCTCGCCGCCAGCGCGCGCGTGATCGAGAACGGCCGCCGCGCCGCCGCCGAGGCGCTGGAGGCGGCGGAAGGCGACATCGCATTTCTGCAAGGGACTTTCGTTATTGCCGGCACCGATCGCGGCATCAGCATCATGGACCTGGCGGCCCGCGCCCCCGGCGCGCTGGACGCGAGCCTGGTCAGCCCGGGCGTGCCCAGCACCTTCCCCAACGGCTGCCACGTCGCCGAAGTGGACGTCGATCCTGAGACCGGGGTGATCGCGGTGGTGCGCTACGCCATGGTCAACGATTTCGGCGTGGAGGTGAACCCGAAGCTGGTTGCCGGGCAGGCGCATGGCGGGGTCGTGCAGGGGATCGGCCAGGCGCTCGGGGAGGCGGTTCACTACGATCCGGACGGCCAGTTGCTGACCGGTTCGTTCCTGGACTACGCGCTGCCGCGGGCCGATGCGGTGCCGGGGTTCGCGGTCGAGAGCCATCCGGTGCCGGCGCGCACCAACCCGCTCGGCGTCAAGGGCTGCGGCGAGGCAGGGTGCGCGGGCAGCCTGCCGGCGGTGATGAACGCGGTCGCCGACGCGCTGGCGCGGCTCGGCGTGCCGCACATCGACATGCCGGCGACGCCGGAACGGGTGTGGCAGGCGATCCGCGCTGCCGCCTGAGCCGCCACGGCGGCGCCGTGGCGGCCAGGCATCGGACATGGCCGCCGGGCATCACGCCGCGGACGCCGCCGGCCGGCAGCGCATGAACGCGGCGCGCACGCAACTCGCGACCACATCGCCGCGCTGATTGAACGCCTCGTGCCGGAACTCCACGATCCCGGCATCCGGGCGCGACCGGCTGGTCCGCTTCGACAGCACCGTCGTACGTGCCCGCAGCGTGTCGCCGTGGAACACCGGCCGGGGGAATTCCACCTTGCTCATCCCCAGGTTGGCGATCGTGGTGCCGAGCGTGGTCTCCCCCACCGTCAGGCCGATCAGCAGCCCTAGTGTAAATAGGCTGTTAACGATACGCTGGCCGAACTCGGTGCCGCGCGCGAATTCCTCGTCCAGGTGCAACGGCTGGGGGTTCATGGTCAGGGTACTGAACAACACGTTGTCCATTTCGGTCACGGTGCGCGTCGGCCCGTGATCGAACACCTGCCCCTCGCCGAATTCCTCGAAATACAGTCCCGCCATCCATGCCTCCTGCCGTCTTGCCGGTGCCGCCCCGTGCGGCACGCAGGCCAGGTCGCGCGCCGGAACGCCGGCCCCGGCGATGCGCGGCCGGCCCTATTGCGTTCACGGAATTTTTATCCGCCGTGCCAGAAATTCAGTTCCGCCCACATTCCCTTGTCGCTCGATGCGCGTAGATGAATCCCATACCGGCCCGGCCAGGTTGAACGGAAGAGGAGTCGCCGCGATGGATGCCCTGCCCCTGACAGCACGCTGCCTCGGCTATCCGGTCAAGCTGGAGTTCCCCGACGTCGATCCCGACGTGCTGGCACAGGAGACCGCGCTGGAGGAGCGCAGCCGCGGCCGCTGGCCGGCCCATCCGCATCACCGGCTCGGCGCGGAGCCGCCGCCGTGGGCGCCGGCGGCGCGCTGACGCTCACCACGCCAGCCAGAGGGTGCCCAGCACGATCGTGACCAGGGTGAGCGGCGCGCCGACGATGAAATAGTCCCAGAAGCCGATCACGACGCCGCGCGACGCCGCCCGCTGCACGACGATCAGATTGGCGATGGAACCGAGCACGGTGAAATTGCCGGCCAGCGTCGAGGCCATCGCGACGGTGAGCCAGGCCCGTGCCGGATCGGGCAGCGGCGCGATGAACGGCTTGAGCACCAGCACCGCGGGCACGTTGCTGACGACGTTGGACAGCACGGCCGTCGCCAGACTCAGCACCGGCATGCGATCGAGGTGCAGCCGCCCGACCGCGGCGACCGCGTCCGGCGTCAGCAGCGTGTGCTGCGCGCCGGCGACGATGATGAACAGGCCGGCGAACATCAGCAGCAGCGACCAGTCGATATCGGCATAGACCCGCCCGCTGCGCACCCGCCGCGTCAGCAGCAGCAGGCCGCCCACGATGATCGCGGCCTTGGCCGGCGGCTGGCCGGCGAAGAACAGCCCGATCATGACCAGGGTCGCCAGCAGGGAGCGCACGATCAGGAAGCGGTTGACGCGGATGCGCGGCAGCTTCGCCTGCAGCCGGGCGCCGCCCGCGAACTCACCGCGATGGACCAGCGCGATCAGCGCGACCGTCAGCAGCAGCCCGACCAGCGCCACCGGCGCCAGCGCCGCGGTGAACTGCGTATAGGGAATGTGCGAGAAGCTGCCGATCATGATGTTCTGCGGATTGCCCGTGATGGTCGCGGTCGAGCCGACATTGGAGGCGGTGGCGACCGCGAGCAGATAGGGCGTCGGCCGGCGCTTCATCGCCAGCGTCAGATCGAGCACCAGCGGCGACAGCACGAGGCAGATCGCGTCGTTCACGAGGAACGCCGAGAACACGCCGGAGACGGCGGCGACCGCCGCCAGCAGCACGATCGGCCGGTGCGCGCGGCGCACCACCCAGGCATTGGCGATGGCGAAGAAGCCGGACAGGCGCAGATTCGCCACCACGATCATCATGCCGAGCAGCAGCGTCAGCGTGTCGAGATCGACGGCCTTGTAGGCGTCCGCGAGCGGCAGCGCGCCCGCCACCACCATCAGGCAGGCACCGACCAGCGCCACGCCGGCGCGGTCGATGGCCAGGAACGGGATCCTGCCGAGCGCAAGCGCCAGATAGCTGGCGGCGAATATGACGGCAGCGGCCAGCGTGCCGACGTCGCGGCCGGCCGGCGTGTCCGGGACCAGTTGCGGCGCCAGCGCCGCGACCAGCGCCACCGCGACCACCGCGAACACCACGGCGAAGCTCGCCATGCGGCGCACGGACTGCCCGCCGGATGGCGTTGCGGGACGCGATGCGTCAGCCATCGCGCGGCCTCAGCCGGCCGCCGCGCAGGCGGCCAGGAACAGGAACGCCGCGTTGTAACCGAATCCGTCCACGATGGACCCCGCAACCGCATTGCTCAGCGCCGCCCGCCGAGGCGCCCCGAAACCGCCGCGCGGCGTCGGCGCCGCCTGTTCGCCCGACCGCCTGCGGCCCGCCGATTCCGGCCTGAACGCACGCGGCGCCCACGCACGCCGTCAATGTTCCTCATAGGCAACGGACGCCGCCGCACAGGCAGCAGCCGGCTGCCGTCATTCGCCCGATTGCTTTTGGTCGTCCCGCACGCCGCAGCCGCGCA
>JAJZVE010000211.1 GCA_021845835.1 Pseudomonadota bacterium
TCTACACCGCCATCCTCCGCGCTCGGCACCGCCGTGCCCGCGCCGGGGCCGGCCGCGGGGACTGCGCCGGCCCCGGCGCCCGTCGCCGCCGCCCCGTTGCCGGCCCCCGTGCAGTAGCGCACCGGCCCGCTCCGTTCCGCGGCACGCGGGGCGAGGCCGCCGCGGCTCAGCCGAACTTCGCGATCACCTCCGCCGGGATGGTCTGTGCCTTGATCCGCTTCGGGTCGTCCGGTTGCCGCCCGACCCAGACGCGCGTCTCGAACCCCTCCACCGCCAGCGCGCCGTCGCGCAGCAGGCGGTGGCGCACGTCGAAGCTGCTGCGCCTGAATTTCGTCACCTCGGTCTCGATCGTCACGTCGTCGCCGTAGGCGGAGGGGATCAGGAAGCGGGCGCGCACATCGACCGTCGGAATCCCGGCGAAGTCGTAATGCTCCAGCATCTCCGCCTTCTTCATGCCCAGCACGTGTTCCAGCAGCAGCACCGTGCTGGCGTCGAAGAACGCGAAGTAGCGGGGGAAATACACGATCCCCGCCGGATCGCAGTCCGCCCATTCGATGCGCAGTTGCCGCGAGTGCCTGCGCACGGTCAACGCGGCGCCATGCGCAGCGCGCCGTCCAGCCGGATGGTCTCGCCGTTCAGGAACGGATTGCCGATGCACGCGATGACAAGGTCGGCGAACTCCGCCGGCGCGCCGAGCCGCGGCGGGAACGGGATGGAGGCGGCCAGATCGCGCTGCGCCTCCTCCGGCAGTTCGTTGAACAGCGGGGTCGCGAACAGGCCGGGCGCGATGGTCAGCACGCGCACGCCGAACCGCGCCAGTTCGCGCGCCGCCGGCAGCGTCAGCGACACGATGCCGCCCTTCGACGCCGCATACGCCGCCTGCCCGATCTGACCGTCGTAGGCGGCGATCGACGCGGTGTTGACGATCACGCCGCGCTCGCCGCCCTGCAGCGCCTCCAGCCTGCTCATGCGCGTCGCGGCGAGGCGCAGCAGGTTGAAGGTGCCGATCAGGTTGACGCGGATCACGCGCTCGAACGCCGCCAGCGGCATCGCGCCGTCGCGCCCGACGATGCGCGCGGCGGTGCCGATGCCGGCGCAGTTCACCAGGATGCGCGCCACCCCATGCACCGCCGCCGCGTCGGCAACCGCGGCCGCCGCGGCATCGGCGTCGGCCACGTCGCAGACGACGGCAAGGCCGCCGATGCGCGCCGCCACCTCGCGCGCGCGGTCGCCGTCGCGGTCGAGCACGGCGACATGGCATCCCTCCGCCGCCAGCCGCGCCGCCGTGGCGGCGCCGAGGCCGGAGCCGCCGCCGGTGACGATCGCGGATTGTCCTGTCAGTTGCATTCACTCAGCTCCCTGGATCGCATCCGTGTTCTCGACCAGCAGCGCGATGCCTTGTCCGCCGCCGATGCAGGCCGACGCGATGCCGCGCCTGAGCCCGCTGCGCCGCAGCTCGCGCGCCACCGTCACCGCCAGCCGCACGCCGGTCGCGCCGAGCGGATGGCCGATCGCGATGGCGCCGCCGTTGACGTTCAGCCGCGATTCGTCGAGTTCCAGCATCCGCGCGCAGGCCATCACCTGCGCGCCGAATGCCTCGTTGATCTCCACGCGGTCGATCTCGCCGATGCCCAGGCCGGTCGTGTCGAGCAGCGCACGGATCGCCGGCACCGGGCCGATGCCCATGATCTCCGGCGGGCATCCCACCGCCACGCCGGCAACCAGGCGCGCGAGCGGCGCACGTCCGTTGTCGCGCACATAGGCGCCCGAACACACCAGCGCCGCCGCCGCGCCGTCCACCACGGCGGAACTGTTGCCGCCGGTCTGCACACCGCCGAACGCCGGCCTGATGCGCGCCAGCGCCGCCACCGGCGAGGGACGGACATGGCTGTCCTGGACAACGGAATCCGTGCCACGCGGCAGACGGATGCCGCGGTCGGCGTAGCCCTCGCGCTGGAACGCCTCGCTGGCAACGGGCACGATCTCGTCGGCGAGAAAACCGTTCGCCTGGGCGGCGAGCGCGCGATCGAAGCTGCGGGCGGCGAATTCGTCCACCTCCGCACGCGAGATGCCGTGGCGCCGGGCCAGATTCTCCGCCGTGTCACCCATGCTGAAGCCGCAGGACGTGTCGAGCAGGGCTTCCCACAGGAAATCCCTGAACTCCGCCTGCCCCATGCGGAACCCGGTGCGCAGCGTGTAGGCGGCGATCGGATTGCGGCTCATGCTCTCGGTGCCGACCGCCAGCGCCGCGCCGACATGGCGGTGCGTGACCGCGTCGGCCGCCTGCATGATGGCCTCGATGCCGGTGCCGCAGACGCGCTGCACCATATGCGCCGGCACCTCGATCGGCACGCCGGCATAGAGGCCGACATGGCGCGGCGTCATGTAGGCGTCGAAACTCGCCTGCGCCATGCTGCCGACGATGACGGTGCCGATGTCGTCGGGGGACACGCGGGCGCGTTGCAGCACCGCACGCGCCGCCTTGATGCCGAGGTCGATCGGCGAAACCTGGGCGAACGCAGCGGCATAATCGACGAACGGCGTGCGACAGCCGTCGAGCAGCCACGCATCCGGCCAGGATGCGTGCAGCGCATGGGAAGGGCGGCTCATGTCGTCTCCTCGACGCAGATGATGTCGGCGAGCGGCGGCTCCGCGTACAGCGCCGCAACCAGGTCGGCGCGGCGGGCGAGCACGGCGCGCTGGTTGATCGACCCCTTGTCGGTGATCTCGCCGGCGTCGATCGAGGGCGGCTCGTGCAGCAGCAGCGCGCGGCGCACGCGCATCGAACTGCCCGTGCTTTCGCGCGCCAGCACCGCCAGCGCGCGCCGCAGTTGCGCGCGCAGCGCCGGATGCGCCAGCACGTCCGCGACGGCGGCATCCTCCGCCAGTCCCGCGGCGGCGGCGCGGCACGCCGCCATGTCGGGGATCAGGAGAACGGAAATATAGTCGCGGTCATGGCCGGCGATCACCACGTCACGCACCCAGGGCGCCAGCCGCTCGATCAGGTGCGCACGCAGCGGCCCGACGCTCACCCAGGTGCCGGTCGCGAGCTTGAAATCCTCCGAGATGCGGCCGTCGAAACGCAAGCCGAGCGCGGGTTGCTCCGGATCGACGAACGTGAGCGCATCGCCGGTCCTGTAGTAGCCGTCCTCGTCGAACACGGCCCGCGTCATCTCCTCCTGGCGCCAGAAACCGGGCGTGACGTTCGGACCCTTGATCCGTGCTTCCAGCTTGCCGCCACCGGGCACGAGCTTGAGGTCGTTGCCGGTGACGGGCAGCCCGACGATGCCCGATCCGGTCACGTCAGGACGGCAGACGATCGAGAACGGCGCCGTCTCCGTCATGCCGAGGCCGGTGAGCATGGTGATCCGTTCGCCGACAGCCGCCACCGCCAGTTCGTCCAGCGCGTCCCAGACATGCTGGGCGAGTCCGGCGCCGGCATAGAACATCAGCTTCACGCGGCTGAAGAATTTCGCCCGCAGGTCCGGCTCGGCGCGCAGATAGGCGACCAGTTCCTCGAACCCTTTCGGCACATTGAAGTAGATGGTGGGCGCGATTTCGCGCAGGTTGCGCACCGTCTCGGCGATGCCGGCAGGCGTCGGCTTGCCGTCGTCGATGTAGAGCGTGCCGCCGTTGTAGAGCACCAGGCCGACATTGTGGTTGCCGCCGAAGGTGTGGTTCCACGGCAGCCAATCGACGATCACCGGCGGCTCGTCGGCGAGGAACGCCATCGAGGTGCGCAGCATCTCCTGGTTGCTGGTCAGCATGCGCTGGGTGTTGATCACGCCCTTGGGCACGCCGGTGGAGCCGGACGTGAACAGGATCTTCGCCACCGTGTCCGGCCCGACCGCAGCCGCCGCGGCGGCGACCGCAGCCGTCGCCGCGGTGCGCGCGAGCGTGTCGAACGTCGTCACCGGCCGGTCGTTGGGGACCGCTCCGGCGACCACCACCTCGGCGTCCGGCGGCGCGGCGGCCGCGATCGCGGCGGCGAAGGCACTGCCGCTTTCGGCAAACACCAGGCCGGGCCGCAGCAGCCTTATTATATGAAGCAGCTTCAAGTAATCCCTGGAGACCAGCGAATAGGCCGGCGAGATCGGCGCGTACGGCACGCCGACATGCATCGCGGCGAGGCCGAGCAGGGCGTGCTCGATGCCGTTGCCGGACAGGATGGCGACCGGCCGTTCGGGCGACAGGCCGCGATCGAGCAGCGCCTGGCCTATGCGCCCGACGGTCGCGAACGCCTCGGCGTAGGTGACGCTGCGCCACGCCCCGCCGGCGTCGCGGCGGGCGAGGAAGGCGCGGTCGGGGGCGTGCGCCGCCCAGTGCGCCAGCCGGTCCGTGATGCGTGCCGGATAGGGCGGCAGGGTGCGGTTCGGGCGGACATGGATGGTGCCGTCCGGCAGATGGGTGAAGCGCACATCCGGGCTGCCCAGCCGGACGGGGCGGATGGGCGCGGTCATGGCCGCACCACCTTGCCGGCGCGCTTGTCCAGGAAGGCGCGCAGCCGCTCCTTCGCCTCGCCGTCGCCGGACGCGATCGCCGCCATCAGGCTCTCCATCAGCAGCCCGGTGCGCGGGTCCGCCTCCGCGATGCGCGGCAGGGCGTGCAGCGCCGCGAACACCGACAGCGGCGCCAGGGTCGCAACGTGCCGCGCCATCGTCATCGCCCTGGCGAGTCCGGTGCCGGCCTCCACCAGATATTGCGAGAACCCGGCCGCCATGCCGTCCTCGGCGCCGTAGGTGCGGCCGGTCAGCATCATGTCCAGCATGCGCGCGGTGCCGACCAGCCGCGGCACCCGCACCGACCCGCCGCCGCCGACGAACAGGCCGCGCTGGCCCTCCGGCAGGGCGTAGTAAGCGGACGGTTCGGCGATGCGCAGATGGCAGGCGGCGGCCAGTTCCAGCCCGCCGCCGATCACCGCCCCGTGCAGCACCGCGATCACCGGCACGTTGCCGTTCTCGATCAGGTCGAAGGCGCGGTGCCAGGACAGGGAGTGGAACAGGCCGCCGGTCACGTCGGTTTCGGTGACCGCCGAGAGGTCGAGGCCGGCGCAGAAATGCGCGCCCTCGCCGTGGACCACGACGGCGCGGGCGTCGGCCGGCAGGGCGGCGAAGCAGGCGGCGATGCCGGCCACCGTGGCGTCGTCGAGCGCGTTGCGCTTGTGCGGACGGCTGAGCCGCAGCACGGCGACGCCGTCCTCGACGGAAAAGTGCAACGACGGCGGCAAGGCAACGGCGAGCGGCGTCACGGCGATGGGTCCTCCGGTTGCGCGGCGGCGGCGGGGCCACTATGCGGCGGAACTCTGCCACGCGCGGCCCGGGCCGCATACATGGCCAACAGGGAGGGCGTCCACCGTGTTCCTGCGCATCCGCGACCTCGCCACGCATGTCGCGCTGGACGGGCCAGAGGGGGGGCCGGCGCTGCTGCTGCTGCACTCGCTCGGCACCGACGGCCGGGTCTGGCAGCCGCAGGCGGCGGCGCTGGCCGATCGCTTCCGCGTGATCCGCCCCGACCTGCGCGGCCACGGCCTGACCGGCACCACGCCAGGGCCGGGCAGCATGGCGCAGTTCGCCGCCGATATGCTGGCGCTGCTGGACGCGCTCGGCATTGCGCGGGCGCATGTCGGCGGGCTGTCGATCGGGGGGATGGTGGCGCAGGCGCTGGCGGCAGCGGCACCGCAGCGGGTCGCCTCGCTGATCCTGTGCGACACCGCGACGGCGATCCCGCCGCCCGATTTCTGGCGCGAGCGGGCGGCGATCGTGCGGGCGCAGGGCACGGCGGCGATCGCGGACGCGGTGGTGGCGCGCTGGGTGACGCCGGCGGCGCTGGCGGCGCCGGAGACCGAGGGCTTGCGCACCATGCTGCTGCGCACCCCGCCCGAGGGCTACGCCGCCGCCGCCGAGGCGATCGCGGCGGCCGACCTCGGCGCCGCCACCGCGCGCCTGCGCGTCCCCGCGCTGGTGCTGGTCGGCGCCGAGGACCTGGCGACGCCGCCCGCCGCCGCGGCGGCGCTGGCGCAGGCAATTCCGGGCGCTACCCTGGTCGAGATCGCCGGCGCCGCCCACATCCCGACCTATGAGCAGGGCGCGGCGGTGACGGATGCGATGCGCCGCTTCCTCGTCAGGGAGACCGCAGCATGAGCCAGGCGTTCCACGTCCCCGCCGACGCGACCCGGCCGTTCCGCGCCGTCACGCCGGGCACGCAGCCGCCCAACGACTTCCCGGACTACGGCAGCACGCAGAAGCGCCATCCGAAGCAGGCGCTGCTGCGCATTCCGCAGACGGTGACGGAGATCACCGGGCCGCGCTTTTCGCGCGCGCAGTACCCCGCGATCATCGACCTGACGAAGAACGGCGCGCACGCGGCGATGGGCGAGCGCATCATCGTGCGCGGGCGCGTGACCGACGAGGACGGGCGGCCGGTGCCCGACACCATGATCGAGATCTGGCAGGCCAACGCCGCCGGCCGCTACAACCACGAGCGCGACCAGCACGACGCGCCGCTCGACCCCGATTTCAAGGGCGAGGGCCGCGTCTTCAGCGATGCCGAGGGCTGGTACGAGTTCACCTCGATCAAGCCGGGCGCCTATCCGTGGCGCAACCACTTCAACGCCTGGCGGCCGAACCACATCCATTTCTCGCTGTTCGGGCCGGGTTTCGCCACGCGGCTGATCACGCAGATGTATTTCCCCGGCGACCCGCTGCTGGCGATCGACCCGATCTTCCATTCCGTGCCGGACGAGCAGGCGCGGCAGCGGCTGGTGGCGAAGTTCGACATCGAAATCACCCGGCCGGAATGGGCGCTGGGCTACCGCTTCGACTTCGTGCTGCGCGGGCGCGAAACGTCGGTGCTGGAGGAGGAATAGCGATGCCGATCGCAACCGCGAGCCAGACCATCGGCCCCTACTGGCACCTGATCGAACATCGCGAGTTCGCCGACCTGACGCGCTTCGGTGCCGCGGGCGAGCGCATCACGCTGACCGGCCGCGTCACCGACGGCGACGGCGCGCCGGTCGCGGACGGCTGCGTCGAACTGTGGCAGGCGAGTCCGACGGCATCGGACACGTTTCCCGGCTACGGCCGCGCGGCAACCGATGGCGACGGGCGGTTCCGCTTCACGACGATCCGGCCGGGGCCGCTGCCGGGGCCGGGCAACGCGCAGCAGGCACCGCATGTCGCGATCAACCTGCTGGCGCGCGGGATTCTCGGGCGGCTGGTGACGCGCGTGTATTTCCAGGACGAGGCGCTGAACGACACCGATCCCATCCTGTCGCTGATCGAGGATGCGGCGCGCCGTGCCACGCTGATCGCACGCGCCGACGGCGCGGGGATGTGGCACATCGACATCCGCCTGCAGGGCGACGGCGAAACCGTGTTCATGGAGTTCTGATGACCATCGGTGGCGTCGGGCGATCATGCCGATAAACCCCGCCGACAGCGCGATCTACGGCACGCTCTACGGCTCCGACGCCATGCGCGCGGTGTTCGACGACCATGCCGGGCT
>JAJZVE010000212.1 GCA_021845835.1 Pseudomonadota bacterium
CGCCGCCTTGCGCGCCGGCGCCGCCTTCTTCCGCCCGCGCCCTTTCGCCTTCAGCGGCTTGCCCTTGCCGGCCAGCCAATCGACCGCCTGCTCCAGCGTCACGTCGTCCATTGCCATGTCGCGCGGCACGTTGGCGACCATGTTGGCGTGCTGGACATAGGGGCCGAACCGCCCTTTGCGCACCAGCACCGGCTCCTTGTCTGCCGGGTGCGGCCCGAGCGCGCGCACGCTGGCGAGCTTGCGCGCCAGCACATCGACCGCGCGGTTGAGGCCGACCGACAGCACGTCGTCGTCGCGATCCAGCGAGGCGAACACGCCGCCCATTTTCACGTACGGCCCGAAGCGGCCGATATTCGCCTCGATCGGCTCCTTGGTCTCGGGATGGAGGCCGACGACGCGCGGCAGCGACAGCAGCGACAGCGCCTGATCGAGCGTGAGGGTCTCGCCGTCCATGCCCCGCGGCAGCGAGGCGCGCCTGGGCTTGCGTTTCGCTTCCTTGTCGGCCTCGCCCTGCTGCACGTAGAGGCCGTACGGCCCGCGGCGGACCGTGACTTCCTCGCCGGTCCCGGGGTGCGGGCCGAGCACGCGCATGCCTTCCTTCAGCGTGTCGGCCGCGCCGTCGTCCGTCCCCTCGATCACCAGCCGCCGCGTGTACTGGCAGGCGGGATAGTTCGAGCAGCCGATGAAGGCGCCGTGCCGGCCGAGCTTCAGCCCGAGCCGCCCGTTGCCGCAGGCGGAACAGACGCGCGGGTCGCTGCCGTCAGCGCGGGCGGGGAAGAAATGCGGGCCGAGATCCTCGTCCAGTGCGGCGATCACGTCGCTGATCTTAAGATCGCGGGTCTGCTCGACCGCATGCGAGAATTCGCGCCAGAAGTCGCGCATCACCGCGCGCCAGTCCGCCCGCCCGCCGGAGATGTCGTCGAGCTGCTCCTCCAGCGACGCCGTGAAGCCGGTATCGACGTAGTGCTCGAAGAAGCTGGTCAGGAACGCCGTCACCAGCCGGCCGCGGTCCTCCGGGATGAAGCGCCGGCTGTCCAGCCGCACATAGTTGCGGTCCTGCAGCACCGAGAGGATGGAGGCATAGGTGGAGGGGCGGCCGATGCCGAGCTCCTCCAGCTTCTTGACCAGGCTCGCTTCCGAATAGCGCGGCGGCGGCTGGGTGAAGTGCTGGCTCGCCGTCACCTCGCCGCGCCTGAGCGGGTCGCGCTCGGCCATCGGCGGCAGCATCTTCGCTTCGTCGTCCGAGCCAGAGTCCGCCGGGGCGTCGTCCTGGTCCTCGCGATACAGTTTCAGGAACCCGTCGAAGGCGAGGATGGAGCCGGTGGCGCGCAGGCGCGGGCCGTTCGGTCGCGCCGGGTCGGCGGCCTCCACCGTCACCTGATCCAGCTCCGCCGACTGCATCTGGCTGGCCACGGCCCGCTTCCAGACCAGTTCGTAGAGGCGGCGCTGCTCGGGATTGAGGTAGCGTGCCACCTCCTCCGGCGTGCGGGACACGTCGGTCGGGCGGATCGCCTCGTGCGCTTCCTGCGCGTTCTTGGCGCGGCTGGTGTATTCGCGCGGCGCGGCGGGCAGGTAGTCGGGGCCGTAGCCGTCGCGGATATGGTCGCGGATGGCGCCGATCGCCTCGCGCGCCATCTGCACGCCGTCGGTGCGCATATAGGTGATCAGGCCGACCGTGTCGCCCTGGATCGGGATGCCTTCATAAAGCTGCTGCGCCAGCCGCATCGTCGCCTGCGCGCCGAAGCCCAGCTTTCTGCTCGCTTCCTGCTGCAAGGTGGACGTGGTGAAGGGCGCCGGCGGGTTGCGCCTGACCCGCCTGCGCTCGACCGACGCGACGGCGAAACCGCCGGCCTCGACCTCGGCCCTGGCGCGCAGCGCGCGGGCCTGGTCATTGAGGTCGAACTGATCGAGCCGCCTGCCGTCCAGATGCGTCAGCCGCGCCGTGAACGGCGCGCCGGCGGGCGTGGTGAACTGCGCCTCGACGGTCCAGTATTCGCGCGGACGGAACGCCTCGATCTCGGCCTCGCGCTCGCAGATCAGGCGCAAGGCGACCGACTGCACCCGCCCGGCGCTGCGGCTGCCCGGCAGCTTGCGCCACAGCACCGGCGACAGCGTGAAGCCGACCAGGTAATCGAGGGCGCGGCGCGCCAGATAGGCCTCGATCAGCGGCTGGTCGAGGTCGCGCGGGTGCGCCATCGCATGCGTGACGGCGGTGCGGGTGATCTCGTTGAAGGTGATCCGCCGCACCACGACGTCGTGCAGCAGCTTCTGCTCGGCCAGCATGGCGCGGACGTGCCAGCTGATCGCCTCGCCCTCGCGGTCCGGGTCAGTGGCGAGGTACAGGGTGCGCGCGCCCTTCAGCGCCCGGCCGATCGCGGCGACCTGCCTGGCGCCGCGGTCATCGGCCTCCCAGTCCATTGCGAAGTCCTGGTCGGGGCGCACGCTGCCGTCCTTGGGCGGCAGGTCGCGCACATGCCCGAAGCTGGCCAGGACGGTGTAGCCGTCGCCAAGGTACTTGTTGATCGTCCTGGCTTTGGCGGGGGATTCGACGACGACGACGTCCGTCATGCTGTCCTGTCGATGGGGCCGGGTTCAGGGGCCGGGTTCGCCGATCAACGCAAACCGGTTGCCCGGCAGCGCCTCCACGCGCCCCGCCAGTTCGAGATCCATCAGGGCCGAATTGACCGTGGCGGGAGACAACTGGCAGCGCCGCGCGAGATCGTCAACCGAAGTCGGCGACGGACCCAGCAGTTGCAAGAGCGCGGCGCGCGCCTGTGCCGTGTCGGCGACAGGCGGCTCCGGCCCGGCCCAGGGCGAAACCAGCTCGGGCAGGCCCGGCGGCGGCCGGTTGCGGGCGAACAGCGGGTCGCGCGCCAGCCCCTCGCGGCCCGGATGGTCGGGCAGGTTTTCCAGCACGTCGGCGGCCGACTCGACCAGATGGGCACCGTTGCGGATCAGGTCGTTGGCGCCGCGGCAGCGCGGATCGAGCGGCGAGCCGGGCACGGCAAACAGCTCCCGCCCCGCCTCCTGCGCCAGCCGCGCGGTGATCAGGCTGCCCGAGCGGGTCGCCGCTTCCACCACCACCACGCCGAGGGCGAGGCCGGCGATGACGCGGTTGCGGCGCGGAAAATAGCGCGGCAGCGGCGCGGTGCCGGGCGGCAGCTCGCCGACCACGGCGCCCTCGGCGGCGATGCGCGCCTGCAGGCGGGCATGCTCGGGCGGATAGGGGACATCGACGCCGCCGGCGACGCAGGCAACCGTCATGCCGGTGCGCAACGCCCCCTCGTGTGCCGCCGCGTCGATGCCGCGCGCCAGGCCGGAGACCACGACCAGCGCGGCGCTGGCCAGTTGCTGCGCCAGCAACTCGGCCATGCGCTGACCGTTTGCCGAGGCGTTGCGGCTGCCGACCAGCGCCACCGCCGAGCGCTGCAGCGCCTCGACGCAGCCCAGTACCGCCAGCACCGGCGGCGCGTCGTCGAGCAGGCCGAGCAGCGGCGGATAGTCCGGCCCATCCACGAACAGCAGCCGCCCCCTGAGGCGCTGCACGCGCTCCATCTCGCGCTCCGCGGTCGCCACCGTGGGGATCAGCGGCACGATCGGCCGCCCCCCGGCGCGGGCGAGGCGGGGCAGCGCGTCCAGCGCCTCGGCGGGGTCGCGATAGCGGCGCAGCAGGCGGCGGTAGGTGATCGGCCCAACCCCTTCGGCGCGGGCGAGGCGGAGCCGATCGACATCGCTCATCGACGGGCGCCGATCCGCGGTTCGGTGCCGGCGAGCAGCCGGGCGATGTTGGCGGCGTGGCGGAACCAGATCAGCGCCGCGACCGCGAGCGCCAGCAGCGCCGGCAGCCGCCCGCTGAATCCCCACGCGAGCAGCGGCGCGGCGGCGGCGGCGGCCAGCGCGCCGGCCGAGGAGATGCGCGTCGCCGCCGCGACCGCGAGCCAGACGAGGGCCGCGGCGAGGCCGGCGAGCGGCGCGGCGGCGAGCAGCACGCCGAATCCGGTCGCCACCCCCTTGCCGCCGCGGAAGCCGAGCCAGACCGGGAACATGTGCCCGAGCGCCGCCGTCAGCCCGGCGACCGCCCCGCCTGCCGGCCCGGCCAGCGCCGCGCCGAGCAGCACCGCGACCGCCCCCTTCACGCCGTCCAGCAGCAGCGTCGCCGCGGCGAGGCCCCGGCGCCCGGTGCGCAGCACGTTGGTGGCGCCGATATTGCCCGAGCCGATCGCGCGGATATCGCCCAGGCCGGCGGCGCGGGTGAGCAGCAGGCCGAACGGGATGGCGCCGAGGACGTAGCCGAGCACGGCCGCGGCGGCGAGCCGGGATGGGTCGGTCATTGCGCCGATTATGCAACAGCGCCGCGCGGTGGCAAACCCGGCCGCGCGGGCGGCGCCGGCCTCGGTTCAGCGTACCAGGTTCGCCGGCTCGCGTCCCGCCAGCACCGCCTCGATACCGTCCAGCGCCAAATGCCCCATGGCGTCGCGCGTCTCCACCGTGGCGCTGCCGAGATGCGGCAGCAGCACGACGTTCTCCAGCGCGAGGTAGCCGGGGTTGATCGCCGGTTCGCCGGCGTAGACGTCGAGGCCGGCGAACCCGACCTGGCCGGAGCGCAGCGCCGCGATCAGCGCCGCGTCATCGAGCAGCGTGCCGCGTGCCGCGTTCACCACCACGGCGCCGCGCGGCAGCTTCGCGATGCGCTCGGCATCCAGCCAGGCGCGCGTCGCCGCGCCGCCGGGCGCGTTCAGCGACAGCACCTCGCTCGCGGCAAGGAAGCTGTCGTCGTCCTCGTGCCAGATCGCGCCCGCCTCCAGCTCCGCGGGCAGCCGCGCCACGTCGCGGTAGTGCACCGACATGCCGAAGCTGCGCGCCATCCGGGCGAGTTCCCGCCCGATCCGCCCCAGCCCGAAAATCCCCAGGCGGCGGCCGGACACCTGCGTGCCGAGCAACTGCGTCGGCGCCCAGCCGCCCCAGTGTCCCGCCCGCACCAGCCGCTCGCCCTCGCCGGCGCGGCGGCTGGCGGCGAGGATCAGCAGCATGCAGCACTCCGCGGTGGCGACCGACAGCACGTCGGGCGTGTTCACCACCGGCAGGTTGCGCACGCGGCAGGCGGCGAGGTCGATGTGGTCGAAGCCGACCGAGAACGTGCCGAGCACCTTCACCGTCGCCGGCAGCGCGCCGATGGTCGCACCGTCCAGCTTCTCGGCCGGGCAGCACAGCACCGCATCGGCGCCCTGCGCCAGCCGCAGGATGTCGGCCCCGGTGCGCGGCGCATCGTCGGGGTTGAGCCGCGCATCGAACGTGGCGGCGGCGCGTGCCTCCACGGCAGGCGGCAGCCGGCGCGTCACCAGCAGCACGGGCTTGGGCATGAGGCGCTTTCCTTCAGGTCCAGAGCGGATCGATGGGTGGTCGGCCGGCCAGCACGGCGGCGATGTTGTCGAGCGCGCGCATCCCCATCGCCGTGCGCGTCTCGATCGTCGCACTGCCCATGTGCGGGAACAGGAAGGTGTTGGGGAGTGCCGCGAGGCGCATGTCGAAGGTCGGCTCGTTGTGGAACACGTCGAGGCCGGCGGCGAACAGGCGGCCGGATTGCAGCGCCGCGATCAGCGCCTCCTCATCGACCAACGCGCCGCGCGAGGCGTTGACGAACACGGCGCCCTGCGGCAGCAGCGCGAAGGTTTCTTCGTTCATCATGTTCGCCGTGGTCGGCCCGCCGCGCGCGTGCAGCGTCAGGATATCGCACTGCGGCAGCATCGCGCGCAGGTCGGCGAACCAGGTCGCGCCCTGCTCGATCTCCGGCGCGACGCGGCGCGGGTTGTGGTAGAGGATGCGCATGGCGAAGCCGCGCGCG
Organism: Pseudomonadota bacterium; assembly: GCA_021845835.1. Next base: position 5,843 of record JAJZVE010000212.1, read on the forward strand.
CGCCGCGCCACCGCCTGTCCGATGCGCCCCATGCCGACGATGCCGAGCCGCTTGCCGCTCACCTGCCGCCCCAGCATCTCGCCCAGGCCGTAGCCACGGCGCCAGCCGGCGCGCATGATCGCGTCGTATTCATGGGCGCGGCGGCAGGCGCCCAGGATCAGCAGCATGGTCAGGTCGGCGGTGCAGTCGGTCAGCACGTCCGGCGTGTTGGTCACCGGCAGCGCGCGCGCCCGCGCCGCCGCCACGTCGATATGCTCGAAGCCGACGCTGCAGGTGGCGGCGATGCGGACGTGGTCGGGCAGGCGCGCGATCAGGCCGGCGTCGAATTTCAGGTGCGAGGTCAGCAGCAGCGCCTCCGCCCGCGTGTCGCGGAGCTGGCGCAGCACCTCCTCGGCGTCCATGTCGCGTCCCTCCGGCCACGGGCAGTCGAACTCGGCGCGGATGCGGGCGGCGACGGGTTCGGGCATCTGGCGGCTGACGATCAGGCGCGGTTTCATGCGTCCCCCCTCCTTGCCCCGGCGCGCGCCATGATGGACGGGACCGGGCGGTTGCGGAAGGGGCCGCCGCGCGCCACGCGCAGCGATGCTGCGGGACGCCACGTTCGACGGCGTCGGCATCACGCGCGGCGCCTACGGACGGGGCGAGTGCACCGTTCACGCGATCGTGCGGACGGGAGCGGCGGCGCCGGGGCTGCGGGCATGCCGACCGGTCCGCTGTGGGTGCGCAACCGAAACGGCAACCACAACGCTCGCGAGGCCATGCGCCCGAAGGATTTTGCCGCTGCGCAGTGGTGGCGCACTGGGCGGTGGTGGAGAGCGCGGCGGGTTGAGAAGTTTGAATCCGCGGACGTCAACCGGGGGCTGATCTGCGCGGGCGCCCGCCCTTTGTGCCGTTCGCGCGCGCTGCGGCGGCTTTTGCGGGCGACCTCGTTCTTCCTGCGTGTCGGGCCATGTAGGCACGGGTGCCAAACAGGCCGGCCAGCAGGTCAGGAACGGACAGGTCCGCGTCAAGCGCTTCCCAGTGCAGGCCGTAGCCTGTACCGAGGATTTCGACCTGGGCAAGCTGGTCGTCGGTGGCGCGTTCCAGCCCCTGTGCAAGACGCGGCGGGAAGGCGAAGGTGCAGCCGTTGGTTAGCTCGACGATCACCCGGCCCAGGTTGCGATCGTAACGCGCGGACGCGGCCCGCGGCACCGGTTCGCGTGCGATCCTGCCGCGCTCCGTCGCGGTGTCGATTTCGGCGTCAGCCAATTCGGCCATGAATGTCCTCCCACCGGGCGAGCAGCAATGCCTGTTGCCCGGTAACAAGCCGCATAGCGCGGCGAACCTCGACCCGGCTCGTGCCATCGGCCCAGACCTGGGTCACAGTGCGCGCCGAGCAGAGCGATCTTTGCCTCTCCACTGCCGAACACATGCACGTGTGTCGGAGAGGGATCGTTGGTGAAGATAACCACGCGCAGCCCATCCGCACGCAACACGGTGACCATGGCCCGATAACCCATCTGGATGGGTTGTACAGGGGAGCCATGTTGGCTTTCGTTGTGGTTTCACAAGGCGCGCGCTACGGTAGTAAATATTCGCCGCTTTGCTTTTCATTGAAGAGAATTTTTGTAATAAGTAACTTATGCTCGTGTCTTGTTCATAATTATATTTGAATTT
>JAJZVE010000213.1 GCA_021845835.1 Pseudomonadota bacterium
CGCCGCCGCTTCGGCCGCGTCGGCGATCGGCGCCACCAGGGTGGCAAGATCGGCGTCGGGATCGGCGAGCGGGGCGAGCACCGCGCGCAGATAGGCGGGCGGCAAGGTCGGCAGGTCGCCCTGCAGATTGATCACCACGTCATGCGCCCCGGCGGGATCGAGCACGGCGAGCGCCGCCTGCACGCGGTCGGAGCCGGAGGGCAGCGCCGGGTCGGTCAGCACCGCGACCCCGCCCGCCGCCGCCACCGCATCGGCGATCGCGGGTTCGCCGCAGGCGACCACGACCGGGCCGAGCGCGGCCGCGCGCGCGCGGTCAAGCACATGCAGGATCATCGGCCGCCCGGCGATCTCGGCCAGCGGCTTGCCGGGCAGGCGGGAAGCCGCCATGCGCGCCGGGATGACGACGATCGGATTCACGCGCGGGCTGCCACGCGCGGCGGAACGGGTTGTGGCAAACGGTGCAGTTCCCTATGGTGCCGCGCAACTTAGGGAGGCGGCCGGCCGCAGGCAACGCGGCGTGCTGCGCCTCGCTTGCCTGGTCCGCTCTCACGCTCGGGGTGCCGCACTGCATGGATAGCATGGAGGTCAACAAGGCGATCGCCTCGGTCCTGGTGGCCGGCATCGCCTTCATGGTGTCAACGCTGATCGCCGACGGTCTGGTGCATCCGACGCGGCTCGCCAGGACCGCGATCCAGGTGGAGGGCGCCGCCCCCGCCGCCGCACCGGCCGCCGCCGTCGCACCGGAGCCGCCGATCGCGACGCTGCTGGCCAGCGCCGACGTGAAGGCGGGCGAGAAGATCGCCCACACGGTCTGCGCCGCCTGCCACACCTTCGATGAAGGCGGCAAGGCCGGCGTCGGCCCGAACCTCTACGGCGTGGTCGGCGCGGCGCACGCCCACATGGCGGGCTTCGACTACTCCAGCGCGCTCAAGGGCAAGCAGGGCCCGTGGACCTACGACGCGCTGAACGAGTGGCTGACCAAGCCGTCCGCCTACGCCCCCGGCACCAAGATGACCTTCCCCGGCCTGCCCAAGGAAAGCGAGCGGGCGGCGGTGATCGCCTATCTGCGCACGCTGTCGCACACCCCCGAACCGCTGCCGGCCGCCGCCGCCGCACCGGCGACGCCGGCCCCGGCACAACCCGCCCCGGCCGCCGGGGCTGAGCCGTCCGCGCAACCGAAGCAGGGCGACGCCCCGGCAACCGAAGGCGCGACGGCGCCGGCGAAATAACGGCGTGCCCGCCGCGCCCGGGGCGGAGGAGGTCGCGGCCTGGCTGGCCGCCGCCGAGGCAGCGGCGGACGCGGCGGGCGCGGTGCTGCGCCCGTTGTTCCGGTCCGGCCTGGCAGCCGAACTCAAGGGCGACCGCAGCCCGGTGACGGCGGCGGACCGCGCCGCCGAACTGGCCATGCGTGCGGTGCTGGCGGCGCACTGTCCCGGCCACGGCATCATCGGCGAGGAATTCGGCGAAAGCGACCGGGGGGCGCGCTTCCGCTGGGCGCTCGACCCGATCGACGGCACCCGCGCCTTCATCACCGGCCGGCCGCTGTTCGGCACGCTGGTCGGGCTGCTCGACGACGGCGTGCCGATCCTGGGCGTCATCGACCAGCCGGTGACCGGCGAGCGCTGGCTGGCGGCGCCGGGCCGGGCGACCGAATTCCGCGGCCGGTTCGGCGGGCGCGCCGGCTGCCGCGCCTGTCCGGCGCTCGATCTGGCGGAACTCTCCTGCACCAGCCCGCAGATGTTCGCGCCCGCCGAATGGGCGCGCTGGCAGCGCCTGGCCGCCGCCTGCGGGCGGGCGAGCTTCGGCGGCGACTGCTACGGCTACGGCCTGCTCGCGCTCGGCCAGATCGACGTGATCGCCGAGGCCGACCTCAAGGTCTGGGACTGGGCGGCGCTGGTGCCGGTGGTGGCCGGCGCCGGCGGGCGGATGACCGATTGGCAGGGCGGCGCGCTGCGCGAAGGCGGCGACGGCCGGGCACTGGCGGTCGGCGATCCGGCGCTGCACGGGCCGGCGGCAGCCCTGCTCCGCGCCTGACCTGACGCCGTCCGCACAATCGCCTATACCGGAAGGAACGGCGGAGGGAGAGGAACGTGCGTCGCAGGGACTTGCTGCTCGCTGGGCTGACCGGCTTCGCCGCCGGCCGCGCCCGTGCCGACGAGGCACCCGCACCCGCCGCCGCGGCGCCGCTGCGCACCTATGGCCTGTCGCTGGTCGGCAATCCGCGGCTGCCGGAGGGGTTCCCCTACTTCCCTTACGTCAATCCCGCGGCACCCAAGGGCGGCGAGGTGGCGCTCGCCGATCTCGGCAGTTTCGACAGCTTCAACCCGTTCATCGTGCGCGGCACCGCGCCGCTGTCGGTCGGGCGCGTATGGGACACGCTGCTGAAGGAGACCGCCGACGAACTCGACACCGGCTACGCGCATCTGGCCGGGGTGATCGAGATCGCCGCCGACCACAGCTACGTCGCCTTCGATCTGCGTCCGGAGGCGCAGTTCCACGACGGCGCGCCGGTGACCGCCGAGGACGTGGTGTGGACCTTCGACACGCTGCGCGAAAAAGGCCGCCCCTACTACCGCCAGTACTATGCCGGCGTGGACAAGGCGGTGGCGGAGAGCGCGCAGCGCGTGGTGTTCCACTTCAGGACGCGCGACAATCGCGAGCTGCCGATGATCCTGGGCGAGCTGGTGGTGCTGCCGAAGCATTGGTGGCAGGGCCGCGATTTCGCCGCCCCGCTCACCGACCCGCCGCTCGGCTCCGGCCCCTATCGCGTCGGCAAGTTCGAGTTCGGCCGCACGCTGACGATGGAGCGCGTGGCCGACTACTGGGGCCGCGAGCTGCCGACAGCGAAGGGGCAGGACAATTTCGGCGCCATCCGCACCGAGTATTTCCGCGACGCCACGGTGGCGCTGCAGGCGTTCAAGGCCGGGCAGATCGACTACCGGCGCGAGAACATCTCCAAGGTGTGGGCGACCGAATACGGCTTCCCGGCGGTGCACAAGGGGCTGGTCAGGAAGCAGGCGTTCCCGTCCAGCCTGCCGACCGGGATGCAGTGCTTCGTGATGAACACGCGGCGGCCCGTGTTCGCCGACCGCCGCGTACGGCACGCGATGACCGAGGTGTTCGACTTTCAGTGGGAAAACCGCGAACTCTTCTACAGTCTCTACACGCGCACGACCAGCTTCTTCAGCAACAGCGACTGCGCCTCCTCCGGCCTGCCGGGCGACGCGGAACTCGCGCTGCTGCAGCCGTACCGTGACAAGCTGCCGCCCGAGCTGTTCACAACGTCGTTCACCCTGCCGGTGACGGAAGGCTCCGGCAACAACCGCGACGGCTACAAGCGCGCGCTGACGCTGCTGGAAGCGGCCGGCCTGCGCATCCATGACCGCAAGATGCTGGACGCCAGCGGCAACCAGATGGCGTTCGAGATCCTGCTCGACGAGCCGACCTTCGAGCGCGTCACGCTGCCCTATGTGCAGTGGCTCGACCGGCTCGGCATCAGGGTCAGCGTGCGCACGGTCGATCCGGCGCAGTACCAGCACCTGACCGACGCCTTCGACTTCGACATGACCATCAACACCTACGGCGAATCCGACAGTCCCGGCAACGAGCTGTGGGATTTCTGGGGCAGTGCTGCGGCGAAGCAGGAGGGCAGTGACAACCTGGCCGGCGTCGCCGAGCCGGTGGTCGATGCGCTGATCGCCAAGGTGGTCGGCGCGCACACGCGCGAGGAACTGGTGACGGCGGCGCGGGCGCTGGACCGCGTGCTGCTGTGGGGCTGGTACGTGGTGCCGCAATGGCACATCCAGTCGGTCTGGGCGGCGTGGTGGAACCGCTTCGGCCATCCCGACGTGCCGGTGCGCAGCGGCGTCGCGTTCAATACGTGGTGGGTGGACGAGGAACTCGCGGAAAAGACCGACGCCGCGCGGCGCAGCGGACTCTGATGGGCGCCTATCTGGTCCGCCGGCTGCTGCTGGTGATCCCGACGCTGTTCGGCATCATCGCCATCAACTTCGCCATCGTGCAGTTCGCGCCCGGCGGTCCGGTGGAACAGATGATCGCCGAACTGAAGGGCAAGGGCGGCGGCATGACGGAGCGCGTCGCCGGCGGCGGCGCGGAAACGGCGCCGCCGCCGATGCCCAGCGAAGGCAGCGTCTATCGCGGCCGGCGCGGCCTCGACCCGGCGCTGGTCGCCGACATCCGCAAGCTGTTCGGTTTCGACAAGCCGCCGCTGACGCGGTTCTGGCTGATGCTGAAGGGCTACGTCACCTTCGACTTCGGCCGCAGCTTCTTCCGCGACAAGAGCGTGCTGGCGCTGGTCCTGGACAAGATGCCGGTCTCCATCTCGCTCGGCCTGTGGTCCACTCTGCTGGTCTATCTGGTGTCGATCCCGCTCGGCATCATGAAGGCGGTGCGCGACGGCAGCCGGTTCGACGTGGCGACCAGCATGTTCGTGCTGGTCGGCTATGCCGTGCCCGGCTTCCTGTTCGCGGTGCTGCTGGTGGTGCTGTTCGCCGGCGGCAGCTACGTGCAGTGGTTCCCGCTGCGCGGCCTGGTCAGCGAAGGCGCGCAGGACTGGTCATGGCCGGCGCGCGTGTTCGATTACCTCTGGCACATGGTGCTGCCGATCACCTCGCTGGTGGTGGGCGGGTTCGCGACGCTCACCATCCTGACCAAGAACTGCTTCCTGGAGGAAATCCGCAAGCAGTACGTGGTGACGGCGCGGGCGAAGGGCGCGGGGGAGCAGCGCATCCTGTATCGCCACGTGTTCCGCAACGCCATGCTGCTGATCGTGGCGGGCTTCCCGTCCGCCTTCATCGGCATCCTGTTCACCTCGGCGCTGCTGGTGGAGATCATCTTCTCGCTCGACGGGCTCGGCCTGCTCGGCTTCGAATCGGCGATCCGCCGCGACTATCCGGTGATGTTCGGCACGCTCTACATCTTCACGCTGCTCGGCCTGCTGATGCAGATCGCCGGCGACATGCTGTACACCGTGGTCGATCCGCGCATCGACTTCGAGGCGCGGCGGTGAGGGACGAAACCGCCCTTGTGATCATGCCGGTGCAGGGGCGCTTCGGCCTGTCGCCGCTGACGCAGCGGCGGCTCGGCGTGTTCCGCGCGCACCGGCGCGGCTTCTGGTCGCTGTGGATCTTCCTGGCGCTGTTCGTGCTGTCGCTGTTCGCCGAATTCATCGCCAACGACCGGCCGCTGGTGATCCACTACGCAGGACACTGGTATTTCCCGGTGCTGCGCGACTACAGCGAGGATGCGTTCGGCCCCGGGTTCATGCCGCTGCAGGCTGACTACTCCGATCCCGACCTGCACCGCGCCATCCTGGCCAGGGGCTGGATGCTGTGGCCGGCGATTCCGTACAGCTACAGCACCATCGTCAAGGACCTGCCGGCGCCGGCGCCGGCGCCGCCGAGCTGGCACAACCCGCTCGGCACCGACGACCAGGCGCGCGACGTGCTGGCGCGCGTGATCTACGGGTTCCGCATCTCGGTTCTGTTCGGCTTCACGCTGACCGCCATTTCCTCGGCCGTCGGCATCGCCGCCGGTGCCGTGCAGGGGTTCTACGGCGGGCTCATCGACCTGTTCTTCCAGCGCTTCATCGAAGTCTGGGCGGGCATGCCGCAGCTGTTCCTGCTCATCATCCTGTCCAGCATCATCGAGCCGGACTTCTGGATCCTGCTGGTTTTCCTGCTGCTGTTCAGTTGGATGAGCCTGACCGGCCTGGTGCGCGCCGAGTTCCTGCGCGGCCGCAACCTCGATTACGTGCGCGCCGCCAAGGCGCTCGGCGTGACGGACTTCGGCGTCATGTGGCGGCACATCCTGCCGAACGCCATGGTGGCGACGCTCACTTTCCTGCCGTTCACGCTGTCCAGCTCCGTCACCATCCTGGCAAGCCTCGATTTCCTCGGCTTCGGGCTGCCGCCCGGCTCGCCCTCGCTCGGCGAGCTGGTGAGCCAGGGCAAGAACAACCTGCAGGCCCCCTGGCTCGGCATCACCGCCTTCGTGGTCTTGGGCGGCGTGCTGACGCTGCTTATCTTCATCGGCGAGGCGGTACGCGACGCCTTCGACCCGCGCCGCACCGCCGCATGAGGGAGCGAGCATGAGCCTGCTCACGGTGGAGAACCTGTCGGTCGGCTTCGGCGCGCGCCGGGCGGTGGACGACGTGTCGTTCACGCTCGATTGCGGCGAGACGCTGGCACTGGTCGGCGAGAGCGGCTCCGGCAAATCGACGAGCGCGCTTTCCGTGCTGCAATTGTTGCCGCCGGGCGGGGTTGCCACCGGGCGCATCGTGCTGGACGGGCAAAGCGTGATCGGCGCCTCGGCCGGCGACCTGCGCCGGCTGCGCGGCGGCGTCGCCGGCATGATCTTCCAGGAGCCGATGACCAGCCTCAATCCGCTCACCCGCATCGGCAAGCAGGTGGCGGAGGCGGTGCGGCTGCACACGCCGATGGAGTACGGCGCGCTGTGCCGGCGCGTGGTGGAGCTGCTGTGCCAGGCCGGCTTCGCCGATGCCGAGCACCGGCTGTCCGCCTTCCCGCACCAGCTGTCCGGCGGCCAGCGGCAGCGGGTGATGATCGCGATGGCGCTCGCCAACGACCCCAGGCTGCTGATCGCCGACGAGCCGACCACGGCGCTGGACGTGACCATCCAGGCGCAGATCCTCAAGCTGCTCGCCGAGCAGAAGCAGGCGCGCGGCCTCGCTTTGCTGCTGATCAGCCACGACCTGGCGATCGTGCGGCGCTATGCCGACCGGGTCTGCGTGATGAAGGACGGGCGGGTGGTGGAGGCCGGCCGGGTCGCGGAGGTGTTCTGCCGGCCGCAGCACCCCTACACCCGCATGCTGCTCGCCGCCGAGCCGAAGGGCGCGCCGCCGAAGCTGCCGGCCGCGTCGCCGATGCTGATGGAATCGAACGACCTGCGTGTGCATTTCGCCATCTGTCGCGGCATCCTCCGCCGCACCGTCGGCCATGTGCGGGCGGTCGATGGCGTGACCATCAAGGTGCACGAGGGCGAGACGGTCGGCCTGGTGGGCGAGAGCGGGTCGGGCAAATCGACGATGGGCTATGCCATGCTCGGCCTGGTGCCGGGCAAGGGCGCCATCCGCTTCGAGGGGCGCGACCTCGCGGGCCTGCCGAAGCGGCAGTTGCGCGAGCTGCGGGCGCGCATGCAGATCGTGTTCCAGGACCCGTATGGCAGCCTGTCGCCGCGGCTGCATGTCGGCGAGATCGTCGCCGAGGGGCTGGCGGTGCATGAGCCGTCGCTCTCGGCGGCCGGGCGGGCGCGGCGCGTGGCCGAGGCGCTGGAGGAGGTCGGGCTGCCGGCGGAGGCGGCGCAGCGCTTCCCGCACGAGTTCAGCGGCGGCCAGCGCCAGCGCATCGCGATCGCGCGGGCGATCGTGCTGAAGCCGCGCTTCGTGGTGCTGGACGAGCCGACCAGCGCGCTCGACATGTCGGTGCAGGCGCAGATCGTCGCTATGCT